>JARFQM010000401.1 GCA_029287755.1 Desulfofustis sp.
ACGAGGCCGGCATGGCCGCGACGATGGCGGCCTATAAATCTGAAGAGCCGATCTTCTTTTACACCTGGGCGCCGAACTGGACGATCTTCAAACTGAAGCCCGGAGAAGATGTGATGTGGATCAATGTCCCCGAGATCATGCCCAAGGAATCGCAAATGGCGGGCAAGGACCGTATGGAGGTGAGCGGGGTCGAGGGTGCTGTCTCCGATCCGGTTAAACTCGGGTTCGTCGTTTCCGATATACAGATTGTGGCCAACAAGAAATTTATGGATGCCAATCCGGCCGCCAGAAAGTTCTTCGAGGTCTTTACCCTGCCTCTTGGTGACATAAACGAGCAGAACACCAAGATGAACGAGGGAGAAAAAAGCGACAAGGATATTGCCCGTCACGTTGACGAGTGGATTGCCCAAAATCAGTCCACCTGGGATGGCTGGTTGGCAGAAGCGCGAAAAGCTGCTAAATAGTGGATCGGTCCGGTCACCGGCGGGGCAGCACCCTGCCGGTGACCAGATGAGCAGGCAAGGCTGGTGCTGATGAGGATAACGAGCCTGCTCATTTCAATTTACGCTTCAGGCACAGAGAACAGAGGGGCGCATGGGCGATCGGTCTATCAAAGAACAGGCAATAACCCAGCAGTTGCGTATTGTTTATAAAGCGGTGCAAGCGCATTCAAAACGAGTGGAGAAAGTGTGCGGCCTGAGCAGTGCCAAGCTCTGGATGCTGCATGAAGTCGCCCAAAATCCCGGAATTCGAGTTTCGGAACTGGCAAAACTTCTCTCCATACATCCCTCGACCTGTTCGAACATGCTGGACAAGATCGAAGCGAGCGGCCTGATTTACCGCGATCGATCCAAAACTGATCAGCGGACGGTGCACCTGTTTACCACCGATAGCGGGAAGCAGCTGCTCGATGCTGCTCCCTCCCCGCCCCAAGGTAAGCTCAGTTCAACACTTGAAAAACTCAGCGAAGACCAACTCACCAGGCTTGAAATCAGTCTCAATGATTTTATCGAGGCGCTCCATTTCGATGATGTGAGCGCCGCCATGACGCCGATTCCGGAAGCTTAGGGCACCCTCTATTCTTATTTGTGTGCCTGTACTGTTCTTTGCACCACAATCTGCCGTTGCCGCCGCGGGCGGCGTCGGATACGATTTTATCTATGACGATAATAAGAATTTAGGTGTCATCGGCGGAGTCCGTTATCTCTCTTTGGTTCATGGAAGATCTGCAGATCAGCGGACCGGTGCTTGGAGTCGGTTTCAGGTTTTAACATAGTTGGACACGGTTTTTGATAGTGAACAAAGATAAGAAAAGATAGGAGATAAAGAAGTTAAAGAAAATAGCCAGATACGCAAAAAAGTATGGAGTGCGATCTGCTGACTCCTGCCGTTTTCAAAGCGACACTCCGGAAAGTGACTATCTGGGTTCGCTCAAGCGCAGGATACTGAAGGAACAGGTATCCATGCTCGGCGAGCATAAATTGGATACCTTGCGCTACTGCGTCGAAGATTGTCTAACCCGGGGTGTTGCGGAAGATATCATTGAAACCGGTGTCTGGAAAGGCGGAGCCACAATTTATCTGGCTGGAATTTTGAAAGCGCATGGCGATGCCAGCAGGAGAGTCTTTGTGGCTGATTCTTTTGAGGGCCTCCCGCGCCCTGATGTGAAAAAATGGCCCCGGGATTAGGGCGGCAAGCACTATACCCGAGAGGGCCTGGCTATAAGCCTGGAGGAGGTGAGGGCCAACTTTAAACGATTTAATCTTCGTTCAGACAAGGTTATATTATTCAGGAGTGTTCTGGAAAAAATCAATGACGACCAGGCAACTTACGGCGCCCGTCTGGATAATCGAAAGAGCCATTTGCAAAACGATTTTTTCGCCCACACTCTGCGTTATGCTCAAAATTTTATCCTCGGAATATCAATCATATGCCTGTGGTAAAATTTCTTGCATGCCTTGATTTTGAACGAAAATCTTAGTTTTGCAAAAGGCTCGAAAGAAACAATAATCTTCTCTATGAGCACCTGTGCTGATTTTAGATCGGCACCGATGACCTGTAATTTTAGCACTTGTGATTGCAAACCCTTTTGAGGAATATGGCATTACCCGGGATCGCTAATCTGCTCGCCGTGGGCGACTGCATTACCCGCGGGGTTGAACAGTGCGAGGGGCGAAGTTATCCTGAACTGGTGGCAGAACGGCTCGGCTGTCGGGTAACCAACCAGGGGTTCACCATGTCGACCAGCAGGGAGGGGATACATCTGCTCCAAGACAGCCTGGCTGACGATCACGACTGTGTGATCATCCAGTTCGGTGTGGCCGACTCCCATGTGACTTTCAGATTTGCGCCGTACATCCCCTATTACCCGGATCGCCCGGCGAGGAAAATCGTCCGCAACATGGTCAAGAAGTACAAAAAGTTAACCAAGAGATACGGACTCAACAAGCGGTTCGGGGAGGCCCGCGTAGTACCCGAGAACGAATATCGGGCCAACTATCTGAGCATGCTCGAGCGCTGCGGCGATCGACTGGTGATCCTGCCCGAGACGATCCCCCAGAAGGAGACCTTTAGAAATCCCGGAATCAAGCGTTACAACCGGATTCTGGAAGAAATTTCTAAGGCGAGGCCCACTAGTGTGCTGGTACGCGTGTACGATGAGTTCATCGACAACATGGCATCGTGCTACCTGGACAAGGGCCATCCCAACGAGGCGGGGTATGAGCTGCTATGCGCCAGGGTCCTCGACGCCCTTGAGCGCCGCTCAACCGCCTGATCTCAACCGTTGCCTCTTCAATATCGCTGCCAATAGTCGCCCCACCGCCACGTCCTCGTGATGGGCCTGAATCAGCTCGACAAACTCCTTATACTGTCCCAGGCTAAAAGGTCTCTTCGAGCCGGTCAGTTGCCGGCGGCGGAGCCGGCGACAAGGCGGTGATTTCTTCCCGCCACTCGGGTGTCATTTCAAGCTCGGCGGCAGCAAGCAAGGCCTCCAACTGCTCCAGGTTGCGGGCGCCGATAATTGGTGCGGTAACCGCCGGATGGGTCATTACCCAGGCGACTCCGAGGGTGGCCGGGCTGACGCCCCGTTGCGCGGCGTGGGCGGCGAATCTGTCAGCCGTCTCGTAGTATTGATCGAGGCTGTAGCGCTTGGAGTAGAAGCCTACATCGACCAGTCTTCCCGCCTCGGGTTTCCGCCCGACTCCGTATTTACCGGTCAGCAGGCCGCCGCCGAGAGGGCCGTACGGAACGACGGCCAGATTTTCTGCCTGGGCAAGCGGCAGCAGTTCCACTTCGGCCTGCCGTTTGGCGAGGTTATACATCGGCTGGATGCATTGGAATTCGGCGATTCGTTCTTTTCTGGAGATACCCAACGCCGTGGCGATCTGGTAGGCTGCCCAGTTGCTCACTGCGGTATAGATAATCTTGCCGGCGCGCACCAGATCCTCGAAGGCATAGAGAATCTGTTCCATATCGGTGCGGGCATCGAATTTATGGGCAAAATAGATATCGATTCGGTCGGTATTCAACCTCTTCAGGCTGGCCTCGACAGCGGCCACGATATGGCGGCGGGAAAGGCCCCGGTCGTTGACATCGTTGCTCAAAGCTTCGAACACCTTGGTCGTCAGGACGACATCATCCCTGCAGCCGGTAAGCAGCCGGCCGAGAATTGTTTCGGCGCTGCCGTTACTGTAGGCATCGGCGCAGTCGAAGAAGTTGATTCCCGCCTCCCGGCAGCGCTGAAACATCCTGCCCGACATCTCCTCATCGGCCTCTGCCCCGAACGACATGGTTCCGAAACAGAGTTGACTGACCTGCACACCGGTTTTACCAAGATTGACATAATTCATGGACAATCCTCCTGGACAAGAGATTAATTGACAACCACAGATAAGCAGATCTTTATGTGATGGGCAATCGCTTTATCATCGATCTTGGGCACAAATTGGTTTATCTCTACTGGTTCAAGGAGCGAACTGGAGCAATCACTGTGAACAATAAAATCCTCTCGTGCTCGCGCGATTGGATTGAAAAATACTGGTTTCTTTTGAGCCTGGCGGTGGCTGTGGTGAGCGACTGCGCGTGGCCGGCGACCGAAGAGTTGCTGGTTCGTCACGAGGTGCTCACCGTTGGTCTGGTCCGGTTCTTTGGCCGCTGAATTCCCCGGCGCCTTCGTACCGGCCATTCTCTGCCACCTGCTGCAGATGATTACTGGAACGCTTACCGCTCACTATTTTAGAAAACGTGCCCCCGGGAAGGGCGGCACCACGGGATAAATCGAGGAGGACAGAACATGTTCGTTGTTACCGTGACATTTGTGATCAAGAGTGAAAACCTGGATGATTTCATGGCCGCCATGACCAGGCAGGCGCACAATTCGCTGACCCGGGAGCAGGGCTGCCTGCAATTTGATGTCTGCCGGGATCAGCAGAACCCCGAACGGGTCTTCCTCTACGAGGTATACTCGAACCGCGCCGCCTTTGATGCGCACCTCCAGACCACCCACTTTCTTGATTTCGACAAGACAGTGGCGCCGTGGACCGAAGCGAAGGTCGCGGAGCAATGGGAGCGGGTGGAGCGTTGAGCGATGGGGGGAGGGCAGACGCGGGTTATCATCGCAGCTTACATGAATTCGCTCACTTTCTCCCAGGTGGACTTCAGGTGTTGCCGTAAAAGAGCGCTGAGTCTCTCGGCATCTCTGTTTTCCAGTGCTTCCAGGATGTGGTCATGCTCAGCCAGGGCGCTTCCCCAGGTCTCATTCTTGAGGTTGGACTGGTAGCGGATGCGATAGAGCCTGGCGTTGAGTCGGCTGTGCAGAGACAGCAAGGTGTCGCTGCGTGCGGCTTTGACGATGGCAAGGTGAATTTTTTGATTTAACTTGAAGTAGTTAAGCCTGTCCTGCCTGGCATAGGCGGCGAGCATTTCATATTGCAGCGCTTTTATCTCAGCCAGCTCCTGGTCGCTGATATATTTACACACCCGCTCCCCGGCAAAGGCCTCGAGAACTCCCAGCACCTGCAGCATGTCGGCGATTTCCTCGGCGCTTGGCCTGGTGATCACCGCACCCCGGTTCGGAATCAATTCAACGAGGCCCTCTGAAGCAAGCTTGTGCAGGGCTTCCCTGAGCGGTGTGCGGGATACCTGCAGGTTTTTGCACACGTCCCGCTCACGGATTCTATCGCCCGGGGCCAGCTCATTCTGGATGATCATATCACGCAGACGGTTGGCGATCTGGTCGGAGAGATTCAGTCTGATTATGTCTCCGTTTTCCTGGTCGAGTAGGTCTTCTTTCACATTCGTGGTCCGGGGGTTAGGCAGCAGCAGGCAGATGGTATCACTGGCCTGGCTGCTTCTGACAGCCCGGCATTAGGGATCTATCATGCTCTTGTTAGCGACAGCTATGTAGCTCTTAACGTTATTGTATACCAAAAAAAAATACAATTAAAAAAATATATTACGTTTATAAATATTTGATATAAAATATTAATATTAATAAAATCCAGAGGTACTACAAAATAGGTATTTGACATATGGTATACAATATGCCATATGTGAATCCATACTTGGCATCACGCCATGAAGCGCCGGTGAGGCCGGAGTGGTGATGCACTTCATGCCCCGCGTCTGATCGGCTTATTATCACTATAATTGTGGAGGAGCAGTTATGAGAAAGTGGTTATTAGGTATGTGTATTGGTCTGCTTTTGTGCGGAGGAACCGTTGTCTCCGCCTCGGCGCTGGAAATCGTCCTGGCTATCAGCGCATCGCCGGGGTCAATGCAGTACGTTACCGCGGAAGAGTTTACCCGCAGGGCCAACGAGTTGCTGGGTGACAAGGCCCAGGTAACATTTTACGGCGCCTCGCAGCTGGGCAAGGACAAGGACCTGATGCAGAAGCTCAAGCTCGGCACGGTCCACCTGTCCATGCCGTCTTCGATCATGTCTTCCATCGCCTCAGAGGCCGGCTTGTTTGACATGCCGTTTCTGGTCAAGGATCGCGCCCATCTGAACCGGATCGAGCATGCCATTTTCTGGCCGATGATCCACCCGGCCATCGAAGCCAAAGGCTACCAGGTAATCGGTTTCTGGGAAAACGGGGTTCGTCATATCACCAACAATGTCAAGCCGATCAACACCCCGGCCGACCTTGCCGGTCTGAAGATAAGGACTCCCAAGTCCACCTGGCGGGTGAAGATGTTCTCCGCCTGGGGCGCCAACCCGACCCCGATGGCCTTTTCCGAGGTGTTCGTCGGTCTGCAGACCGGGGTTATCGACGGCCAGGAAAATCCCTACACCAACATCGCCGGTGCCAAACTCAACGAGGTTCAGAAGTATCTGAGCGTCACCGGTCATGTTTATACCCCCTCTTACCTGACTGCAGGAAAAGACCAGTGGGCTAAGCTGCCGGAAGATGTCCGCATGATCCTCGAGGACACCGCCCGCAACGTCCAGGGCTGGATGTATGCCACCGGCACCAGTGATGAAATGGCCCTGCGCGGCAAACTGGCCGAGTCGATGGAGGTCAACGTGGCCGACCGTGCGGCTTTTGTCGAAGCAAGCAAGCCGATCTATGAAGAGTTTGCCAAGGACGTCGCGACCGGCAAGCAGATGATCGATCTGGCTATGCAGCTGGCTGAATAGCAGGACCTACTCACCACTATTCGGACAGGTATCCGGCCGACTGGAGACAGTCGGCCGGACCTTTTTAAAAAGGTTTTCCCTGCCCGTGTTCCTGGCGCTATCATGCTGAATACTATAAAACGCTGGTTGGAAAGAATCCTGGAGATTGTTTCGATCAGCCTGCTGATCACCATGGCGGTCATCGTCGTCCTCGCAGTCATCTTTCGATTTCTCGGTAAATCACTGATCTGGTATGACGAGGTGGCCTCGGTTGTCCTGGCCTGGCTTACCTATTACGGTTCAGCACTTGCCGTAATTAATCGCGGGCATCTGGGTTTTCCCGGTTTGTTCCTGAAGCTGCCGAAACAGCTGAGAGCGGCCGCGTTCGTTACCGCTGAGACGGTGGTAATCAGTTTCTTTACCCTGGTCGGTTATGCCGGCTGGTACCTGCTCGGCATCTTCGGCGAGGAGACCCTGGTCAGCCTGAATTGGGTGCCGCTCAGTTTCACCCAGTCGGTAATACCAATCGGCTCGGCTCTGTTCATTATAGCAGAAATTCTCAGCATCCCGGATGCATGGCGCAAAGCGATGGCCGGGATCGACTACGAGAAGGAAATGATCGACCAGGCGATTGAGGAGGCAAGCCAGTCATGAGCGCAATTCTCCTGATTATCGGGCTATTTCTGCTGGTCATGATCAATGTGCCGATTGCGGTCGCGCTCGGTGCGGTGGCCTTGATCGGCATGCTGGTGTCAAAGGGGTTCAGCAGTGTGTACAATGCCGCGCTGACCATGTTCGACGCCGCTACCAGTTTTCCGCTTCTGGCCATTCCGCTGTTTATCCTGGCCGGCGCATTAATGAATACCACCTCGATTTCTCGTCGACTTATCAACCTGACCTCGGCGCTTATCGGTTTTGTCCGCGGCGGGCTGGCCATGGTCAATGTCGGGGTGTCGATGTTTTTTGCCGAGATCTCAGGTTCTGCCGTGGCCGACGTGGCGGCCATAGGATCGGTGCTTATCCCGGCCATGAAAAGGCGTCGTTATACGCCTGAATTGTCCGCTGCGGTTACCTCGTCGTCGGCCTCGATCGCCATCATCATTCCGCCCTCGATCGCCATGATCCTCTATGGTGCGTTGTCCGACACTTCGATAGTACAGTTGTTCGTCGCCGGCATCATACCGGGCGTGCTCGGCGGCTTCTCGATGATGGGGCTCTGCTACTGGTACGCGGTGCGTTACGATCTGCCGCGGGAGGAGGCATTTTCCCTGCGCAAGCTGTGGGTTGCTTTCAAAGAGGCGGGCTGGGCCCTGACTCTGCCGGTGATAATTCTGGGGGGCATTTTCGGCGGCATTGTTACCGCCACCGAAGGCGCCGGTCTAGCCGTAGTCGCAGCGCTTTTCATCGGCGGCGTTATTTACCGGGAAATAAACTGGAAGCACCTGCGCAAGGCGATGATCGAAGGAGTTACCCAGACCGCGGTGGTCATGCTGCTGGTCGCCACCTCGGCGGTACTCGGGCTCTATCTCACTGAGATACAGGTGCCGCAGAACTTTGCCAAGTGGGTGATCGGCTTTACAAGCAACAAATTGATGGTGCTGGCCATGCTCAACGTGATGTTGTTCGTGGTCGGCATGTTCCTGCACGGGGCGGCGGCGATTATCCTGATTGTACCGATTGTCATGCCGCTTGTGAACCAGATCGGCATCAACCCGATCCAGTTCGGACTGATCATGACCCTCAACATCGCCATCGGGCAGCAGACGCCGCCGGTGGCGAGCGTGCTGGTCACTTCCTGCTCGATCGCCAAGACCGATATCTGGGAGACCACCAAGGTCAACATTCCCTTTATTGGAGTACTGGTCTTTGTACTGTTACTGGTCACCTATTTTCCGCCGGTCTCCTTGACGCTGGTAAACCTGTTTTACGGATAGAGCTTATGAATGTGAGTGAAAAGCCCAGAGTTGCTCTGGTGTTGGGGGATCCGAACGGCATCGGCCCGGAATTGGCGGCCAAACTGGTGGCCGAGCAGGAGACCTCAAAAAGAGCCCGCCTGGTTATCGTCGCCGATAAACAAGTGCTCGATGAAGGCATGAGAGTGGCCGGAGTGCACTTCGATTACAAAACCGCAGATGACGGCAGCGCAGATTTGTTCACCGACGACACTCCGGTGCTGCTTACCAGACCGGTGTACGAGGGTGATGCAGGTGAGAAGGGGCAGGTGTCCAAGATTGCGGGAAAGTATCAGCTCGACTGTCTTACCAAAGGCATCCACCTGTGCCTGCAGGGAGTGGTTGACTGCCTGTGCTTTGCGCCGCTCAACAAGGAGGCAATGCACCTCGCCGGTCTAAAACACGAAGACGAGTCGGGGTTGTTTCTCGATCTCTTGGACCATAAAGGCGATTTTGGTCTTCTCAACACGCTTGGTAACCTGTGGACCTCGCGTGCCACCTCGCATGTCTCGCACCGCCAGGTGAGCGAACTGCTGAACGAGGAGTCCATTTTGACCGCCGCCAGGGTTCTCGACAAGGCCTTGCGAGCAAGTGGCAACGACGATCCCCAGATTGCCGTTGCCGGCCTCAATCCCCATGCCGGAGACGGCGGCATGTTCGGCACTGAGGAGATAGACATCATCGAACCAGCAGTCCGGAAGGCCCAGCAGGAAGGGATAAACGTTTCGGGACCGTTTCCTCCCGATACGATTTTTCTGATGGGCAGAGACGGAAAATACGATGCGGTTGTGACCATGTATCACGACCAGGGCCAGATCGCCATGAAGCTCATGGGCTTCGACCATGGCGTCACCGTGCATGCAGGACTGGACTATCCGGTTACCACCTCGGCGCATGGCTCGGCCTATGACATTGCCGGTCAGGGGATCGCCAATGTCAGGGCACTGAGAGAGGCCTTTCTGCTTGCCTGCTCAATGTCCTAGCCTGGGCCGGCAAAAGAGGTTTTTGGGGGGAGCGCATGAGAGAACGTATCGGTTTTGTCGGTCTGGGAATGATGGGCCACGGTATGGCCGCCAATATCCTGAAAAACGGCTATCCGCTCAAGGCTCTGGCCCACCGCAATCGCACGCCGCTGGAGGATCTGCTCAGCCACGGGGCTACGGAAGCCGCCTCAATGGAAGAACTCGTGTCGGCAAGCGATGTCGTCTTCTTCTGTGTAACCGGCGCACCTCAGGTCGAAGATCTTGTTTATCGAAAAAATGGAGTGATCAATCACTGCAGACCGGGCTTTATCCTGGTCGACTGCACTACCAGCAATCCGAATTTAAGCAGACGCATTAGCGAAGATCTGGGTGCTGCAGGGGCACATTTCGTCGATGCTCCTGTGACCAGGGCCCCGAAGGACGCTGAAGCGGGGCGGCTCAACAGTCTGGTGGGAGCGGAGAACCCGATATTTGAGCGGATCGAACCGCTTCTCGCCTGCTATTCTGAACACATCGTCCATTTCGGTCCGCCAGGTGCCGGCCACAGCGCCAAATTGATCAACAACTTCATCTCCTGCGGCTATACGGCCCTTATTGCCGAGGGCATCAGCCTCTGCTTCAAGGCGGGAGTCGATGCCAGGGCGCTCTATGAGGTTATGTCCGCGGGAGGTGCCGACAGCGGCGTGTTGCGAAAAATGGTTCCGCCGCTGTTGCAGGGCGATCTCACCGGCCACAAATTTACCTTGAACAATGCCTGCAAGGACGTCGGCTATTTCAAGGAATTTGCCGACGGCTTTGGCTTTGAGAGCTATCTGGCGGAATCGTTGCTCACCACCTACAGGGCTGCAGTCGAGGCTGGGCTGGGTGAGAAAATGATGGCTTCTCTGGTGCACCTGCACGGCACCATTCCACCACATAAATAATCGCTGGAGGCGCCTATGAGCATGGTCGGAGTTGTCCATACGACCCGTCTGGTTATCGATCCAGTGCACCGGTCGATCAGTGATTCCGCGGCAGAGCTGCAAATCAATCATGTGCTCGATGAAGGTATTCTGAGGAAGCTGGCGGCGCTGGGCACGATCACTTCCGAAATCACCGATTGGCTGACCAGAATGGTGGCCTCGACCGAAGAAATTGGTGCCGATCTCGCCGTGGTCAGCTGTTCCTCATTATCTCCCTGTGTGAATGAAGTTCGCCGCCGAGTTAAAATTCCAGTGCTCAAAGTTGATGAGCCGATGGCGGAGTATGCCGTGCATCACGCTGAGCGCATAGGTTTGATAATGACCAACCCGACCACCGAGATGCCGTCTCAAATGCTCTTTTCAGAAGTTACCCAGAGGCTGAAGAGCAGGGCGGTACTGATACCTGAATTGTGCCCGGAAGCCTTTGCCAAACTTACTCGGGGTGATATCGAGGGGCATGATCGGGAAGTGGTTGAGGCCATTGAGAGGATGTTCGACCGGGTTGATCTAATCATGCTGGCCCAGATCTCCATTGCCCGGGTGCGGGATAAGCTGGCCCCACGCGTGGCAGGACGGGTTCTCTCCAGCCTCGATTTTATCGGCCCGCGGCTCAGCCTACTGCTCAAAGATTCCTGAGTTTATAATCACTTCTGTCATCCCTTTTGAGGACCATACCAATGAGCGAAGGCTTCTTGCTGCTTGGAATTGACATAGGCGGAACCGGCACCAAGGCCGGTGTGTTCGATCTAGACGGAACGCTTATTGGTTCAGGCTACGGCGAGTACCAGATGATCAGCACCGTTCCGGGTCAGGCAGAGCATGATGCGGAGCTCTGGTGGCAGGCAACCGTCAAGGCAGTAAGAGCTTCGCTCCAGGGGGTTGACCCCGCACACATCAAGGCCATTGGCGTGGGCTGTACCAACGGGCTGATCGCTGTCGATGACCAGGCCAAACCGATTCGACCGGCGATTATGCTCTGGGATCAGCGGGCCCTGCCCGAGGTCGAGCGCATCAAAGAGCAGCTGGGGGCGGAGACGGTGTTTTCGATAACCGGTAATCCCCTTGCCCCCGGCGCCTATTCGCTGCCGACCCTGCTGTGGCTTAAACACCATGAGCCGGACTCGTACGAGGCCGCCCATAAACTGATGGTACCCGGCGGCTACCTGGTGGCCCGTTTGACCGGGGAGTTCACCATCGACCACTCCCGCGCCTCCACCACGCTGCTCTTTGATATCCGCAGACGTCGATGGCATACCCCATTTTTAAAAGGGCTCGACATCGATGAAGCAAAACTGCCCAGGCCCGTGGCCTGCGACGAAGTTGTCGGTAACGTCACCGCTGAAGCGGCGAAATTGACCGGCCTTGCCCCCGGCACCCCGGTGGTCGGCGGATGCATGGACACCATCGGGGCCTCCCTGGGGACCGGTGTCCTGGATGAAGGCCAATGCTTTATCATCATGGGAACGGCAGCCAGGGTTGCCGGACCGGTGCGGACAGACCGCTTTGATCAGCGCTTCATGAATTGCACCCATCTCAGTACCGACTGCTACCAGTATATCGGCGCCATCAACGGCGTCGGCTCGACTCTGCGCTGGGTGAGGGACAATTTCGGGCACCAGGAACAGCAGGAAGCCGAGCGCAGTGGCGAAAACGTCTACGATCTGATAACCGCCCAGGCGGCCGCCTCTCCCCCGGGCTCCAAGGGGCTGCTCTTTCTGCCCTATCTCGCCGGAGAACGCACGCCCATCTGGGACCCCTACGCCCGCGGGGTGTTTTTCGGGGTCACTCTGGGCCATAACCGCGGAGATTTCTTCAACTCGGTGCTGGAGGGTGCGGCGTTTGCCATCAGGCATGTGGTCGAGTTGCTGGAGCAGGATATGGAGCTGACGATCAACGATCTGCACATTGGCGGTGCGGCGGCGTCGAGCCGCGTCTGGAACCAGATTATTGCCAACATGGTGAACAAAAGAGTCGTCAGTCTCACCCAGAGCCACACCGAGGTGCTCGGCGCCGCCTTACTGGCCGGGGTCGGGCTCGGACTCTACGGGGACTACCACGAGGCGGTGGCGAAGACAGTGGTTACCGGCGCAGCCTTCGAGCCGGATTATAACGCGCATCAGACCTACTCAAAACTTTTTCCCATGTATAAGCAGCTCTATCAGGACACAAAACATCATTTCCGCCAGCTCGTAAAACTGGATCTTCCCCAGGGCTGGGTACGCAAAGGTGGCCGCTAATGACCAACGATGACCTCAAACAGATACTGATCGATTACGCCCGGCGCACCTATGATCGCGGCCTGGTCGGCGGCACGGGCGGTAACTTCAGCGCCAGACTGACCGATGGCCGCATGGCGATCACCGCCTCGGGGCTGAACCTGGGCGATACCTCGATGGAAAACCTCATCGAGATGGATATCAGCACCTATAAATACCGACCGAAGGGTCCTTATGTACCGTCCAAGGAGTACCTGTTTCACGCCGACATCCTGCGGCTGAGGCCAGATGTCGGGGCCGTGCTCCATATACACCCGCCCTATGCCACCACTTTTGCAGTGCTGAAGCGGGATATCCCCATGGTCACCGATGCGGCCTTCAAACAGCCGCCCATGCCCCGGGTGGAGTTTCAGCCGTCCGGGACAACGGAACTGCAGGCCAATGTGGTCAGGGCCATCAACTCCAATCCGGGCTGCAAAGTATTGCTGCTGGAGCAGCACGGCATCATCTGCCTCGGCGAGGATATCAGGTGGGCCTATGATATCGCCGACCTCACCGAAGAACTGGCCCGCATCGCCTATCTGACTGAGACACTCAGATAAACAGCTCAGGCGGCGCGGATTGTCGAAGACTTTTGCACGCGCAGCGCGAGCAGCACCACGCGGATGAGCAATACCATAGCAGTCCACCTCCTGAGGCCGCTTTTTGACCTGTCGGCAGAAGGTTGTTTTTGCTTTTGTTCCGGGGGCGATGGCGTTTCAGCATCCATGGAGAGTTCCTGACAGTGGTGGTTGGTTATTTCAAAGACTGTTCCTGTCTGTCGGCAATGAAGTTTCCCACCAGCCAGGCGACCACCACCGCAATATAGAACTGGCCGGTGATGGCTTCGATCTGGCAGAGGGCGCCGGCGGCATGGGTCTGCGGGGTAATGTCTCCATAGCCCAGGGTGGTCAGGGTGACCATGCTGAAATAGTTGAAGGTGGTGAGCAGCGATACATGCGGTGGTTCCAGAAGCGCCCCGGAGAAGCTTCCGGGACTCAGTTCATAGAGCAGACTGTAGAGCGCCCCCCAGAAAAGACCGAGGATCAGGTAAAGGCAGAGTGTACCGTAGATCACCTGCAGATCGATGCGCTTCGCCCGGATCAGTTGGCCGCCGAAGGCAATAATAAGAAGGATGTAGAACAGGGCGAGCAGCGCATAGGCGGAGAGCAGTTCAAAGGGTACGATCTCGTAGAGGCCGAGCCAGTAAAGAGCCACTACCGGTATGAGCAGCACCATTGCCAGCGAACGGTAGTTTTGCTGCTTCTGTACGGCCCAGACCGAGATAAAGAGGGTGAAACAGAGCAGGGTGTGGGCGATGATGGCTATCGACGGGTAGTCGACCAGAAAAGGGCTGATAAATATATAGAGCAGCAGGAAGAACAGCAGATTCCTGAATCCATGCTTAGAGAATTGTGCCCTTCTACTCATTCCCGTTCCCTTCGGCATTGAGGAAATTGCCCCAGTCGGTGCGCTCAGCCATCTCGTCGAGCGTCGCTTCCGGCAGCAGAAGGTCGTTCTGATAATCGATATCCCAGCCTCCGCCGAAGGCCTTGTAGAGGCCGATGGCATTGGTGGCGATTTTCCCTTTGGTCTGGGCATACGCATCCTGCCGCAGGGTCAGTGATCTGATCGAGTCGAGGACACGCTGGTAATCGATCAGCCCCTCCTCGTACTGCAGCAGTGAGAGATCAGTGGAGCGCTGCGAGGTTTCCACACTGGCCTCGACATATTGGGCCTCCACGTAGGAATTGACCAGGCTTTTCATCGCATCTTCGACTTCCCGGGCGGCATTCAGTACCGTATTCTGATAGTTGAGAATGGTCTGTTGATAACGGGCGTCCTGGATGCGCACTTCGTTTTTCAACCGTCCGTAGTTGAACAGGTTCCATGTGAACGTGGGGCCGAAGGTATAGGAAAAACTGTTGGATTCGAAAATATCAGCGAGGCTGCTGTCGCCGATATCGCTTGCCGTCCAGCCGATGGAGCCGAACAGCGAGAAGCTTGGGTAGAGTTCGGTTTGGGCCACCCCAATCTGGGCACTCTGGGCGGCGGCCCTCATTTCCGCCCTGCGGACGTCGGGGCGTCGCCTCAGCAGTTCCGCCGGCAGCACGGTGGCCACCTGGTTTGTCACTTCGGGAATCGGCAGGTCCGGTTCGAGCAGAGCATCGATTTCTTCGGGCAATACCCCAACCAGCACCGCCAGACCATACGTGGCGCTGGCCAGCGCCGCCTCGAGATTGGGAATCGCGGCTCGAGTGGTGGACAGCAATGTCTTGGCCTGGAGCACGTCAAGTTCGGTGACCACGCCGGCCTCGAACTGTAGGTTTACCAGATCCAGCGAATTCTGCTGCAGTTCTTCATTTTTCCTGGCCAGGGCGATACGCTCCTGCAGGGTCCTGATATCTACATAGGTCCTGGCTGTTTCGGCGGTCAGGCTCACCAGGATATCTTCATAGTCGGCAATCGTGGCCAGAAGATTGGCGTCGGCCGATTCGATGGAGCGCCGGAATTTACCCCAGAAATCCATCTCCCAGTCCACATCGAAACCCAGTGAGGCAACGTTGTAATAGCGGTCGATGGTCGCCTGGGTCTGCTCAGCGCCGATGGTGAATAGATCGCCGGTCATCTCCTGCTTCTGGGGATAAATGGTGCCCTGGACGCGGGCAAGCTGGGCCCTGGCTTCGAGAATGCGCACTGCAGCGGTCTGCAGGGTCAGGTTCTGGGTGGAGAACAGCTCAATCAAGGCATCCAGGGTCGGGTCGTTGAAGGTCGACCACCAGCCCAGCGTCTCATCTTCCGTGGGTTTGAGGAACAGTTTGTTGTCCTCTTCACTCCAACTGGTTGGAGATTTGCTGTCCGGAGTTGCGAAATCCGGTCCCAGCATTGCACAGCCGCTGAGCCACATGAGTGCGGCACTGCATACCAGAAAGGATAAGAGCGTTGATCGAGTCATAATAAATCCCATTGCATTGATGTTGGCAGGAGCTTCCTGCTGGAGGTGCTGTTCGGTGGTCACAATCCTTCTTCCCCCGATCTGGCAGCCGATAGAATTATAGTATAGAAATTGAATATTTTCGATATAACAGATTCAGATCCCTGTCAAGTAATCTCCCCCGCCTGATTCGGCTGAATCAGACCGAAATAAGAGGTGCCGAGCTATCTATGGGGACTCTGTTTCACCCCGCCTTTCGCACGGGTCAGGATGCGGGTTTTGGCCTTTCTGTTGGTCAGGTAAACTCCGGTCATCAGGATGGCCCCGCCGAACAGTACCGAGAGGTTCACCGTTTCGGCCAGGAAGAGCCAGGCCAGCAGTATGGAAAACAGCGGCACCAGGTTGATGAAGACGCTGGAGCGGGCCGCACCTATTTTTGTGATTGCCCGGTAATAGAGGGTAAAACCTGCAGCGGTTCCGAGAATGCCGAGAAACAGCAGGCTGAGCCAATCAGCCGCAGCGTAAGACCCGGGATTCGGCAGGCTGCCGTCCACCAGGGTGGCGGGAAAGAGCATCAGGGCCCCGAACAGTGCCGAATAGAAGACCGCCGACAGGGGAGTCATCGCTTTCAGCACCGATCTGCCGATCAGGGAGTAGGCGGCCCAGGAGATGACGCAGCCAATGATGGCAGTCTCTCCCCAGCCAAACCCGCCGGAAAACAGTATCGCCGGGTCACCGTTGCTGATGACCAGAAAAGCCCCGCAGAGAGAGATCAGCAGACCGACACACTGCAGCAGTGAGAGGCGCTCACCATAGAGCAGCACGGCACCGATGGTGATGGCCATGGGGTTGAGGGCGATGATCAGTGAGGCCCGGCCGGCTTCGATATAACGCAATCCGCTGAAGAAACAGATGTTGTAACTGAATACCCCGGTGAGGCCGAGCAGCAGCAAGCCGACGAGTTGGCTTTTGGGCGGCAGCCGCAGGTGGCCGTCGATCAAGCGGGTCAGAAAGGCGAGGGTGACGGCGGCGAGCACAAAGCGCATGAAGGCGGCATCCGGCGGCGGCACCGAAGCGGCCAGAATTCGGCCGGCAATAAAAGTGCCTCCCCAGAACAGCATGGTCAGCAGCAGGCCAAGATAGATCACGATAAACGCGGTTTGTGGCGAATATTGTTCATGATTGAAGCATCTTTGCCGCCAACTCTTTGAGCAATGTGGCGGCGATTTTTTAACCGCTGTCAGGCGATCCTATTTATGAAATGTTCCATCAACGGTAATGCCGTATCCGGGCACTGGCGATGGGGGGTGTGCCCGCAGTTCGCCAAGATTGCCGGTTCCACCGTCCCCGACACGTGAGAGACAATGGAAGCGATCTGCTCCATCGTGCCGTACCCATCGTCTGCGCCCTGCAAGGCCAGCACGGGACAGTGTA
>JARFQM010000037.1 GCA_029287755.1 Desulfofustis sp.
GATGGGACCACGTCCTCTGCGGGTGCTCTGATGTGTTCAATTATAGCGGGAACAATTCTAGCCTCCAACGGCTTGATCCCCGCTATCCGCTCCCGGAATCCCTGCCTTTATTTTTATTGCATCGATATAATGGGCCCGCTCCGCTCTCCTTGTCCTGATCATCCTCATCTTTCTCAAAAGATGTGGGGCCTCGCATCCTGTTAAGGTTCTCATTGCGGGGCTCGTTACCTAAGCCATCCCAATCGGCAGGGGGGCGCTTTTGTTTTTGTTTATTACTCAAGTGTGTGGGTTTCTGCATAGGTCAATCCTACTATCACCTCAATCATTGCCCCGATCTCAGTTTCTCCCAATATTTCTGATAGATGACAAGTGCCTCGCCGACATCGGTCTGAAATTCTCCAGCTCTGATTACCTCGATCGGCGGAAAGATAATCTCGCTTTGCCGCACCTCCTCGCTTAGTAAGGGAAGAGCAGCTGTCACCGGCGAGGCGAAACCATTTTCCTCTACACAAAGCGCGGCGATATCGGGCCGCAGCATGAAATCAATGAATTTGTGCGCATGACCGATGTTTTTCGCTCCTTTGGGGATAGCAAAACTGTCTATCCAGAAATTTGCACCCTCAGCCGGGTAAACATATTTAATGGAAGGGTTTTCCTCCTGGGCCATCCAGGCCTCACCGTTCCAGATCATGCCAACACTGACCTCGCCCGCCAGATATGGAAGCCGCGGTGAATCGCTATTGAATACCAGAACGTGGGGCATCAACTCCCGCAGCAGTTCATAGGCTGCTTCGATCTCAGCGGGTTCACGGGTGTTGCTGCTGTAGCCTTTGATCTTCAGCGCCATGTGAAACACTTCGCGCATATCGTCCTGGAGCAGCAGCTGCCCGCTGAATTCTTTTCTCCATAAATCCTTCCAGGAGGTAACAGTGTCAGCAGAAATCATCTCTGTGTTGACCGCAATTCCAGTGGACCCCCACATGTAAGGCAGTGAGTAGTTGTTGCCGGGATCGTATTCTTTGTCCAGCAGTGAACTGTCCAAATACTTAGTATTGGGGAGCAGGGCATGATCGAGCGGGTAAAGCATCTCTTCCTTGATCATTTTGCTTACGAAGTAGGTCGACGGGAAAATTAGGTCATAGCCGTCGCCCTTGATCAGCTTCAGCTTCGCATACATGGCCTCGTTGCTCTCATATGTTGCATAAATCACCTTGATGCCGGTTTCGTCGGTGAATTTTTTCAGGATCTCATCAGGGATATATTCTGTCCAATTGTAGACATAGACTTTCTCATCGGCCTCGGCGGCACCAACTAGAAAAATTCCTATCAGACAAAAAATCCGCGCAATTCGTCTAATGCTCATTTCTTTTCTCCTTCAGCAGTGTGTAACTGATGGTTACACAAACGATCGGAATCAGGACCATCAGTGAAGCTAGAGCGTTCACTTCCGGTTTGACGCCTACTTTAACCATGGAAAATATTTGTATTGGCAGCACATTGAACCCCGGTCCGGTGACGAAGGAACTGACGATCACATCATCGAGCGACAGGGTGAAGGCGAGTAGCCAGCTGACAAGCAAAGCCGGGAAGACCAGCGGAAATATGATCGTCCTCAAGACCGTCAATTCGGATGCCCCCAGATCACGGGCTGCATCGATGAGAAAGGGGTCGAAGCCCTGCATCCGTGAAAGAACTGTCACAAAGGTGAATGGCAGGCAAAAGGTTATATGGGCCAGCAACAGCGACCAGAAGCCGAGCGTGATACCCAGGATAAGAAAAAGCACCAGCAGCGAAATGGCCAATATAATGTCAGGAAGCATCATCAGCGTCATCATGGTTCCCAGCACCGTCCTGCTCCCCCTGAAACGATATAGACTCAGGGAAATGGCAGCGACGGCCCCTATGGCTGTGGCTGCCGTGGCGCTGCTCAGGGCGACCAGCAAGGTATTGCGTGCCGCCTCGATCAAACCGTGATTGTCGACCATGGCGTGGAACCATTTGAGGGTGAACCCCTCCCATTTGAAGCCGTAGCGGTTGGTGTTGAAGGCGTTGATCAGCAGTACCGCTATCGGTGTGTAGAGACAGGCAAAGACGACTCCGAAGAACACCAGGCTGATGTGTTTCACGGCTTCGCCCCTATTCCTTCATAGCTGTTGCGTAAAAGCCCATAGAGAATCAGCATGAAGATGAGAATGGTGATGAGTGCAACGCTCATGGCCGCACCGAGGGGCCAGTTGTGACTCACCAGAAATTGGTGCTGGATCAGATTCCCGACCAGCAGTTTTTTGGCCCCCCCAAGAAGCGAGGCGACATAAAACAGCCCCATTGTGGGTACAAACACCATGATGCAGCCTGCCGATATCCCTGGCAGAGTCAGCGGTAAAATGACCCTCCTGAATGTATTGAACGAACTCGAGCCCAGATCCCTTGCCGCCTCGATCAAGCGTAAGTCGAGTTTTTCGATATTGGCGTAGAGCGGCAGTATCAAGAACGGCAGCATAAGATACACCAGGCCCATCAGCACCGCAGTTTCCGTGTACATCAGCCTGATCGGTTCGTCGATCACGCCGATGTTAAGCAGCAGTTTGTTGAGGAGCCCCTGGGTGCCGATAATCATCCGTACAGCATAGGTCCTGATAAGGGAATTGGTCCAGAACGGGATCATCAGCAGGATCAAAACCACAAGCCGATATCCAGAGTGCAGTCGGTAGGTCAGCCAGCTAAAAGGATAACCAACCAGGAGGCAGATAATTGTGGTGAGAAGGGCCAAGCGGGTTGAGCGCACCAGGACGGCGAAGTAGTCGGGGTTTATAAGTTGTACATATGATTCGGTTGAAAAACCAAAGGAGAAAAACTGCTCCGGATGCTGTTTCAGGAAACTGGTAACCAGCAGCAGGACAAGGGGGATACCTCCAAAGAGCAGCAGCCATCCAGAAACCAGGCCGATACTGACCAGTCTGGTTCTATTTCTCATCGGGTAGAAGCGCCTCCCAGCCCCTGACCCAGGAAACTTCGACACGCTCACCAATGCTGTAGTCGAAATCCGGATCGTCTTCGTCAAAAAATTCGCAGGCCTGCACGATGGGGCCATCGTCGAGACGGATGGTAGTGTCCAATGTGGCGCCTCGGTACCTTCGCTCCATTATGGAGCCTGGTAATCGTACCATACCCTCTTCGATATCTTCTGAGATTCTAAGATCCTCAGGCCGCAGAAGAATCTGCAGGTCGTCGCCGGGGCGACTCGGCAAATCTGATCCCACCTCCAGATGATGCCCAAACAGACTAAGTGCGAGGGTTGACTGATCCACCCGTTTTTTTACCTTAGCCGGGAGCAGATTTATTTCACCAATAAATTGAGCTACATAGAGGCTATTCGGTTCTTCGTAAATCTCACGCGGCGTTCCAATCTGAGCGATCCGGCCATGATCCATGACCACCACACGATCTGAAAGAGACAGTGCTTCATCCTGTTCGTGAGTTACGAGAATGGTCGATAGGTTGAGTTCGCGCTGGAGCCGCTTGAGTTCGATCTGCATTTCAGATCTCAGCTTGGCATCGAGGGCCGAGAGCGGTTCGTCGAGCAGCAGTACACGGGGCTCGTTGACAATGGCCCGAGCGATGGCGACCCGCTGTTGCTGTCCACCTGAGAGTTGCGCAGGTTTTCTCTGCGCAAAAGGGGTGAGTCGCGTCTGCTCCAGAGCCCGAGCAACCTTTTTCTTTATATCCGAGGCGCGTACTTTTTTAACCCTGAGACCGAAGGCGATATTATCAAAGATCGTCATATGAGGGAAAAGCGCGTAACTTTGAAACACGGTATTCACCTGACGCTTTTCCGGTGACAGATCGGCAATATCCTTTCCATCCAGAAAGATTGCCCCCTTGTCCGGCTTCTCAAAACCGGCGATAAGCCTCAGGATCGTCGTTTTACCGCATCCCGATGGTCCAAGTAGGGTAATGAATTCTCCGGATTGGAGGTTCAGCTCGAAATTGCTGATTACCAGGTCTCCGTCAAATGACTTGCTGATGTTTGACAGCTGAAGTACATCCGGAATGCGGTTGGCAGGCACTGAATTATATATTTCCTCTTTACGGTAAACCCTTTTCTTCCAGGCACTCTGCTAATAGGTGATGCCCCGGAATCTGGTTAAAATTTCCATATACCCGCTTCGCAAAAAAACTACTCTAAAAATCTGTGTGCATAAGTGAAAATCTATTAATGGGTGGTGGACCAATCAGAGTGCCTCAGAATGACCTTGCGTACAATTTCGATCGGTGTGCCTGCTCTTGAAGCATTGCAGACTCACCTCCTCACTTCGGAATTGCCAATCTATGTGATAAAATTATAAAGACAGTCACGTGGAGGCAACCGTGTCACTGAAAAATCTGAACGCAATGTTCAATCCACAGCGTATCGCTGTTATTGGCGCCAGTGAAGACGAAACATCTATTGGCTTCCATCTGTTCCGCAATCTTGTCGGCAAAGGCTATACCGGTATTGTTCATCCGGTAAATGAAACGGCCAAAGGGGTTCAAGGGGTTGAGGCCTATCCGCGTGTAGTCGATATCCCGCATGCGGTTGATCTGGCACTGGTGACCAGCGAACCGGAACAACTTGATAAGGTGATACATGATTGCGTCCAAAAAGGCGTCAAGGGAATAGCGATTTTCACTCCAGACCTGACCAGTCGCCTCATCAATCCCAAACCTATTATCGACAAGATAATAAAGCTGCCAGCGAGCTCCGGATGCCGGGTTCTCGGTCCTGATTCCCTTGGTTTTCTGCGTCCGGCGATAAGCCTTAACGCGAGCCTTTATCCGGGCAAGGTGCAGAAGGGAAATATTGCCTTTATTTCCGAAAGCGGCATGTTTGCTTCTTCCTTTTTGGAAACGGCCAATGCCAAGAAGGTGGGGTTCAGCTATTTTATCTCGCTTGGCGCCAAGCTGGATATCAATATAGCCGACACCATCGATTTTCTTGGCGGCGATCGCAGTACCAGGGCCATCTTCCTGTTTGTCCAGACGATTAATAACGGGCGTCGGTTTATAACTGCGGTGCGCAACGCCGCCAGATCCAAGCCAGTGGTTGTCGTCAAACCGGGCAAATCCGAGGTCGTGTCCTATCTTTCACTGGCCGATTCCGACCCTCTGAGTGAAGAAGATCTCGTCTATGAAGCCGTTTTCAAGCGGGCAGGCTGTCTTCGTGTCGCATCGATCGTTGACCTGCTGTATATGGTTGAAGCCATTGCCAAGCAGAGCAGGCCCAGGAACAGACGGCTGATGATCATCTCCAACTGCGTGGCCCCTGCAGAGATGGCCATGGATATGCTGAAGGTGATGGATGGCAGGGTAGCCTCGCCTGCCCCGCAAAGACTCAAGCAGATACAAAATGGCCTGGGGCTTAATCACTCCCTGGCTAATCCTTGCCACCTGCTGGCGAATGGCAGCGCCGACGCCTATAAGCTGGCAATGGAAAACTGTATTGCCGACGACGGGGTGGACGGTCTGCTGGTAATCTGTCAACCGTATCCGGGAATCGACGCCAACAGCATCGCCAGGACCGTGGTTGACGTTATTCAGAAGAATTCGAGGAAACCGGTTTTTGCAACCTGGCTCGGACGGGAAAGAGGGTCCTCTGAGATCGATTTCCTGAACAGTAATGGCATTCCTACATACGATACCCCTGAACAGGCGGTAAAGAGTTTTATGTACATGTATAGGTATGACTACAACCTTAAACTTCTTCAGGAGACTCCGGAAACACTGCTCAAAGACTTCTCACCAAAGCTTGATGAGGCCACCAGGGTTATCAATTGCTGTAAAAACGAACAGCGGTCAGTACCAACGGTTGAGGAACGGGCAGCAATCCTTGATGCATATGGGATTCCGACTATTGGGTCGAGGCTGGTCAGGAATGTTGATGAAGCGGTTTTAAGTGCCAAGGACCTGGGATATCCCCTGGTCATGAAGGTTGACTCGCTGGCCGTGGATCGTCTGGGGAAACATGACAGCATCTCTGTCAATCTGACCAGTGAGGAAGAAATACGCAGCAGCTATCTGCAGTTGCAGCAGAGGATTGCCTGCAGCGACGGTCCCGCCCTTGAAATTCGATTGCAGCCGATGCTTCGACGTCGTGGCTACGAGCTCATCATCGGCGCACATAAAACCCATGGTTTTGGCAGCGTGATCTCTTTTGGCCTAGGAGGGAAGTACCTGCAGGCGGAGCGGGACTACGCGATAGGTCTGCCGCCGCTTAACCAGACACTTGCCAGGCGGATGATGGAGGAGACCAGAATATATCTTCACTTGCAGCAAAAGGAACAGTTTGGGCCCGCATTGCGCCAGTTGGAAGAGATCCTTGTCCGCTTCTCCCAACTCGTTATCGATCTACCTCAGCTTGGGGCAATCTATATGAACCCAATTATCCTTACTGAATCGGATTGTCTAGTACGCGACGTGGTTATGCACCTTGATCGAAATCTTCCTACTAATTATCAATGGGTTAAAGGTGATCTCTGCCCTCCCCATCTTTCCATTCCCCCATATCCTTTCCGTTATGAGAAAGACGTGGTTCTGCCGTCGGGTAGGACGATCCATATTCGTCCTATTCGTGGCGAGGATGAGCCTTCTCTTGGCCGGTTTTTTGAAAGTCTTTCCGAAGAGACAACTTTTTACCGGTTCGGTCAGCGCCGCCTGAATATGACCCATGCCACCCTTGCCCGTTTCTGCCAGGTCGATTATGAGAGGGACCTGGCTTTTCTCGCGGTCAGCGATAAAGAACCCGAAGAAATTATTGGCGATGTCCGTATCAACAGGTTTGCCGATCTGGAGACTGCCGAATTCTCTTTTGTGGTTGCCGACCGCTGGCAGGGCCTGGGTGTCGGCAATAAGCTTATGGAATTCTGTATTTCTGTTGCCAAGGATATTGGTGTGAGAACTCTGCTTGTGGAGATTATGACCAATAACGCCAAAATGATCCGATTCGGACATAAGTACCAGTTTGAACGTCTCGCCAATAGCGCCGATGGCGACATGCTGGAGATGCAGTTGACGATTTCGTGATCTACAGCTGTATACCTTAAAAGAGATAAAGGGAGAAAGAGGGATACCCTGTTATATCAACAGTATGTAGCTTGCGTATCCAATCATGAAGAAATAGATTTGCTGTTGATTAGTTGTCAGATATGCCTTTCATGGGTTAATTAGCGACTTAACGGGCCTGGAACCAGCATCCGTGCCATGCGCGCAATAAGTCAGATTGCCGGTGAGCTGGGCGTTGGTTTATACGGACCCAATCCGGCAAACTAATGCGTCTCAAGTGCGGGGCGAAGCACTGTTTGTGCTTTGCCATTTCTTTCATTAAGATTGTTGTATTGTCCAATTTGCACCAGAGGTTTTGAAAATCTGTGGGTTAATCTATTGGTAAGGAGGTGCTGTTGTGTCCCTAAAACGAATGATGCATTGCTTTTTGGTTTTGCCCCTGATTTGCCTGCTCTTTTCAGGATGTTCAACAACAAAACTGGTAACCAGCTGGAGCGATCCGAATTTCAATGAGCTGCCAATTCAAAAGGTGTTGATCGTCGGTGTCATGAAAAACGATCTTAACCGCAGGACCTATGAATTACAATTTGCTGAGCAATTGGAGAAGGAAGGGATTACAGGAATCGCAGCCCATCTTGTGATCTCTGACTCCAGCAAATACACCGAGGAGAACATCCGTTCAGCGGTGAAACAGGTGGGGGCAGATGCAGCTCTTATCGCCCGGCTTGCGAGCGTTGAGAAAAAGGAGCGTTATGTACCGCCCACCTATGAATATGAACCGGTATTCGGCTATGGGCGTGGTTTCTATAGCTATTATGGCATGTCGCATCGCTATATCAGCACACCAGGATACACCACAACCGATACCATTGTAAAACTGGAAACGGTAGTTTTTTCAACTCGTGCAGAAAACATGATATGGGCTGGCGCTACCAGGAGTTTTAATCCGACTTCAGCAACAAGCGTCATAAAGGAGAATGCTCAGATCATCATCAAAGACATGAAG
>JARFQM010000206.1 GCA_029287755.1 Desulfofustis sp.
AGCAGACCGGAGTTACGAACTGGGCTCCGGCATCGCGGGCTCCGTCGATCTTCTCCTGGAGCAGAATCTGGGACAGTTCACTGTTCAAGCCGCCGAGGGCGGCGCCGCAGCATTCGAGCTTACCCCGCCAGTCGAGGCTGGTGGCCCCGGTCAGAGCGATCAGTTCGTCGGTGATCTTGGGAACAAAGCTGTCGTCGAACAGGGTGACCTCTCGAGGACGTAAAATGTGGCAGCCGTGGATGACCGAGAGATTGAGCTCAGTGACCATGTTGACCAGCTGCTTTTTGATAGCTTCGAGGCCGATATCTTCATGGAGCACGGTGAGAAAATGTTTGACCGCACCAGTGCCCTCGAACTTCAACCCGTCCTTGGCGAGGATCTCGTTGATTTCAACGGCCAGCTCGGGATTGTTGGTCATGACGCTCCTGGCTTTTTGCAGACTGGCAAAGCAGCAGTTGCAGATCACCATGATGTCGAGCCCTTTCTTTTCGGCGATGGCCATGTTTCTGACCGACGGGATGATGTAGGCTTTCTCATCCACATTGCGAACCGGGTAGCCGCAGCAGGTGAACTCCTCGACAATTTCCAGCTCGACGCCCAATTTTTTCAGAACTGCCTCGGCCGAGACCGCGTATTGCTCGATTCTGATCGGTATGTTGCACCCCTGAAAGAAAGCGAGTTTCATGCGCGACCTCCTTCCATCTGCTTGATCGCAGCGTTTTTCAGATTGTAGAAAATATCGGTCAGCTCCACCTTGTTCGGGCAGTGTTCCTGGCACAGGTAACAGGTGGAGCAGCTCCAGATCATCTGGGAACCCATGGCAATATCCTTGTTGCCGATGCCGAGACTGAAGATGATCTGGTGGGGCAGCATGTCGAGTTCCGCTACCGGATCGTCATAGAGCCTCACTACTGGACAGATATTGGAACAGCGCTGGCAGGCATAGCAGCTCTGGTAGCTGTCGGTTCCCACCTGCACCGGATCGCTGACGGTGATTGACCTGAGGTCCTTGAGCTTGCTGAAAGAGTCCTTGAAGATTTTTTCCAGCTTTTTCAGGGCGTTCTTATGGTCGTCGATGAAATTTCTGGTCAGCGACAGGGGAAAGGAAAAATGACTCAGCATGGAGGTTTCAGGAATGCCCTGGTTGAGCAGCTGGTACCTCGAACTGATGAACAATTCCCTGAGGTTGATGCCGGAGGGACAGATCTCCGAGCAGCGGTCGCAGCCGGTGCAGATGTAGAGACCCTTCTGCAGGTTGGCCAGGGTTTGATCATCGACGTTCTGGCCGGCGGCGACCCTTTTCAATATCTGTACTTTTTCAGACGGCAGGATGAAATCGTTCTGGAACGATTCGTAGAACATCAGCGAAGAGCATAGTTCGCTGCACGAGCCGCAATGGGTGCAGGCCGAGAGGCCGACCATCCGGCGATTGACTACGTTGGCCGGGTCTTTGCCGGGCTCCTTGAAACCCATGACCCCGTTGATTAAAAGAGAAATCGGCGTGGCGATGACATGGAACATCTTCGAGAAAGGCAGCCAGGCGAGCAGGCCGACGCAACAGATGATGTGCAGGTAGAAGAGAACGTTTACCACCCCTTCGTCGCCGAGTCCGCTGACGACGGGTCCGACCACTTTGGCGAGGGAATAACTGATAAAGGCGCTTTGGGCCGGGGCATGGCATTCCATACAGGTATCACCGGCGATCTCCCTGCCCTCCTCTATGAGCGCCGGGTCGTAGGGCTTGGCGATGTTCGGGGAGACCAAGCCATGCTCTGCTGCCCAGTATGTCTCCAGCGGCAGAAGCTCGTCCGGCTCGGTAATTCCGCCGTAATCCTCCGCCATGACGGTAAAGGCCGAATAACTGGAGATCTTGGAACTCTCCAGCACCATGCCCGAGAGGATGATGGCGCCGACGATGGCAATTGCCAGCCAGTCACTACCATAGCTTTTTACCCGCTGTGGTGCATCGGTAAGCCGGCGGTAGATGGCCATGGCCAGACCGAGCAGAACCATCAAGCCGAACAGGTTGCGCAGGGAAAGATAGGGTTGAACGGTCGACTGATAGTCACTGAAGAAAAACTCGCTGACCCCCGTACCCAGGCCATGCATCAGCAGAAGTGCGATAAAACCGAAAAAGATCAGGCTGTGCGCCGCCCATCTCAGGGCCGACTTGTTGAGCAGTCGTTTCTGGAAGAGGATGTCGGTGAAGAAGGTCTTGATCAGGGTGAAGAACTCACCGCTGAACACGGTTCCCATGACTCCTCTGAGAGCCGCTGAAGGTCTGCCGGTTGTAGCTTTGTCGGCGGTCAGGACAGTCTGCGTCAACCAACCATAGATCCGATAGGTGACTCCAGCAAGAAAAACCAGAAGCGACAGGCCCACAAGTACTTTCATAACGTTCTCGCAGCTTGGATTAAGTTCTGCCTCAAGCGACGGGGCGACAGCGCAGCGCTCCCATCAGGAGAGACAGGATTGATTTGAATGACGACTGTACAGTTCACCACAATAAAAGTCAATTAGTGAAGATTGATTTTTCATACAGGCTGCCTGGCGGCGCGCTGCGGAACGGTTATCAGCCTCTCTTCGGTGACTATGGCGTCGAGGATTTCATCGTGGGGCTGGAGATTGAGCTTGTTAACCACCTGCAGCTCGAAGGCTAGACCGTACCTGGCTGCGCTTGGTATTCTTGCCAGGAGTCTGTCGTAATACCCACCGCCATAGCCGAAACGGCCTCCGCGCTCATCAAACACCGAGCCGGGGAGTACAATGAGATCAAGTGATTCGGGGGAAATGGTGTTGGCTGCTGCCGCGTGCTCGGTGGGCTCGGGTATATTGCAGTATCCCGGGGCCAGATCCCGTCCCGGGTCCTCAATCATCACTATGTCAAGCCGCTTCTCGGCGACTCTGGTCAGCGGTACCGAAACGTTTTTTCCCATCCTGATCAGACGGTGGATGAGAACAATGGTTTCCACCTCGCTTCTGAAGTTCACATAGATGAAGATCGAGTTGCTGGAGGCCACCGCATCGGTGGACAACAGGGTGACGGTGATCTGCTCGCTCTTCTCGATCCGTTCCCGATCGGTCAATTTGTCGCGCCGAGCGAGTATCTCTGCGCGCAGATTATCTGGCTGCTTCAAGGCTTGGACCTCCCCGCTGAAGTTATGGGTTCCACCCGCCAGTAGATCATAATCTCTGGATGGTGTACATGAAAAGCGGCAGTCTGCTGAGCCGCTTCAGTTTGTAAAAATCGAACAGCCGGGCCCGAGAGGGCTCGTCGAAGCGAAGCGGACTCAGGTAGATACAGCCCTTGTCTCTCACTGTTCCTATCTCATCTCGAATCAGCCCCAGCATGGCCTGGTAATGACTGTCGGGCAACTCCGGGTCGATGACGAAATTAGCGCTGATTTCGACCCTGCGGCAGGTTTCATTGATCGACTTGATGCGCCTGAAGGCAGCGCACACCTGCGCCGCCTTCAGGGGTTTGCCTAGGTAGTCGAGGGTTGCCTGATCGGCGGATTCGAGGCCGATGTTGATGAAGATGCGGCCCGGTAACCCCTCCAGATCGTCGAACAGCTTTGCCTCAGCGGCCAGCAGTGAGTCGACCGAGCCAAACAGGAAGGTGTTGCTGCCGCTGATCCAGGAAGCTCCGAGTTCCAGTTTGCGATGGGCCAGTTCCACCGCAGCGCAGAGCAGGCTGGGATCACAGTTCAAACCATCGTGCTGGCCGAGGAAAATGGAATTGAAATTGATCAGGTTGTCCGCCAGCAGCGTATGCAGGTCGTCGAGCTGGGCATTGATCTCGGCCAGCGAGAGCTCTCTGAAGGCGCGTTTGTTTTTCACTCGACAGAAGCCGCATTTATATAGACAGCCCAGTGATATATTGAGCGGGATTACCTGATAATCGACATGCCTGGTATCGGGCGGCAGCACGCTCACCGGCCCGTCGACGATGCGGTGCAGGGTTTGTGCGTTCTCGGCCAGGGAGGCGGGGGTGAACTCCCTGATCCGCTCGATCGCCTGGTCAACTTCTTCGCTGCAGCCGCTGCAGGAAGCGGCGCTAGCTCCAATCTCCTGCGGCCAGTCCTGTATAAGGGATCGGATCGGTTCCTTTTCCAGGGGAGTGCCGCCCAGGTGGTTGTTGGTGGAATAGGGAAGGTTGGGCAGGTAGAATTCTCCGGTGGTCTCGAAGACGCCGGTATAGCCGCCGGTAGAGTAGTAAATCCAGTCGTTGCCGATCGTTCGCTTCAACCATTCCTGCGGGTGCGGCCAATCCCGCTGCTTGCCGATCAAGCGGATGGGGTGATGATTGAGATCGAAATGCAGTACCGCGTTAGGGGTGACAATCTCGTGGTAGACACCGCAGCGAATCGGATAGCTGACTTTTTCATAGCTCCGGTTGCCGCGCTTGAAAAGCTCAATTCGATAGTCGCCGCAGCGCTGGGAAAAGGGGGGCGGAATGGTTCGAAAATGAGCGTTTTGTCCGGATTCAGTCATAATCTGTCGAGGGCCGCAGACGGTGCCCTAAAGCCACTCCATCTCACCATTTTCTGTTAGGTTCAGGGCCGCCTGCACAGCGTGCGGCAGACCCTGTTTTTACAAATTAGATCAGGCGAAATTATTAATAATATTATACAAAAAGATCAACTCGATGGTGGAGGTACCACGAAATTTAAAAAAGAGATTGTCATAGCGGTAAAATTCCACAATAATGGGGGGCGTTGTGCTGTGCAGACAGAGGATATGACTACTCATTATTCATGATCAGACCCCTAATTCTTCTCGGCTGCTGCGAACAGCCGGCAGGATGATTAACGCAGGGTCTGATTCTGAGGAGGCTGTTTTGACGAAGAACACTCCCCTGGGACAAAACGTGGAAAAGGTTGGTTCGGTATTGGTCGTAGGCTCCGGCGTCGGGGGCATGCAGGCGTCTCTTGACCTGGCCGACAGCGGCCTGATGGTTCACATGATCAACGAGGAGCCATCCATCGGCGGCACCATGGCCCGCCTCGATAAGACCTTTCCTACCGGTGATTGTGCAATGTGCATGATTTCCCCCCGCATGGTCGAATCCAGCCGTCATGCCAACATTAAGATGTACACCCAGACCAGGGTCGCGTCCGTTGAAGGCGAGGAAGGCAACTTCACCGTCAAGCTCGTTGAGAAGGCTCGCTATGTCGATCCGGACCGCTGTACCGGCTGCGGCGACTGCGAGCCGGTTTGTCCCACGCGGGTGCCCAACATCTTCAACCAGGGGCTCGACAAAAGAAAGGCCGTCTATGCCCTGTTTCCCCAGGCGGTTCCCAACACCCGGGCCATTGACCCGGAGCGCTGTCTCTATCTGACCAAAAATGTCTGCCGCAAGTGCGAAAAGGCCTGTAAAGCATTGGCCATCAACTTCGAGGACACCGATAAGCACTACGAGCTCAAGGTGGGATCGATCATCCTGACCCCGGGGCTGAAGACCTACGATCCGGCAATTCGCCAGGAATTCGGCTACGGCCGCTACAAAAATGTCGTCACCTCGCTGCAGTTCGAGCGCCTGCTCTCGGCTTCCGGACCCTGCGGTGGGGAGGTGGCGCGCCCGTCCGATGAAGCGCATCCGAAGAAGCTCGCCTGGATCCAGTGCGTCGGCTCCCGCAACACCCATAACTCCAATAGCTGGTGCTCCTCGGTGTGCTGCATGTACGCGGCAAAACAGGCAATCATCGCCAAGGAACACGACGACGAGGTGCAGGCCACGGTGTTTTACATGGAGCTGCGAGCCTTCGGCAAGGATTTCGACAAGTACATAGACAAGGCCAAGAACGAGAGTGGTACCATCTATCGACGGGCGATGGTTGCCGGAGTCGTAGAAGATCCGGAAAGCAAAAATCTGACGATTACCTATATCGACGAGGACGGCAAAAGGATCAATGAAGAGTTCGATATGGTCATTCTGTCCATCGGTTTTGAGCCCAGGGATGAAGCGCTGGGCTTCGCCGAGACTTTCGGCATCGAAGCCGACGACTATGGATTTGCCAAGACCTCCAAGCTGAGCCCGGTCGAGACC
>JARFQM010000234.1 GCA_029287755.1 Desulfofustis sp.
CGCAAGCACCTGTCGATGATCAAGGGCGGCCGCCTTCTGAAGAGTCTGGCCCCGGCCCGCTCGGTCAATTTCATTCTCTCCGACGTGGTCGGCGATGCGCTCTCCAGTATTGCCTCCGGGGTCACCTGCAGTGATCCGACAACCTATGGCGACGCCTGGAAAATATTGGCAAAGTACCAGATAGAAAGCCGCATTCCGGAGCCGGTTCGCCGTATGCTGGAAAGCGGGCTCAGAGGGGAAGTGGAGGAGACCTTGAAACCGGGTCATGAGGCCCTGGCACTGACTGAAAATATCCTCATAGGAACCAATACGGGTGCCTTGAATGCTGCGGCCGAGGAGGCCAGGCGACGGGGCTATGAAGTGGTGCGCCTGACCAGTAGAATTGTCGGCGAAGCCAAAGAGGTTGCCAAGATTCTGGCGGGCATCGCCATCGATTGCGCGGTACAGTCCACCCTTGCCCGTCCGCCGTTCTGTATTCTCTCGGGAGGGGAGCCGGTGGTACAGATCAGGGGAGGCGGCAAAGGGGGGCGAAACCAGGAAATGGCCCTGGCCTACCTGATGGAAATGGAGCGGCACGAAGCGCTCTGCTCCGAGGTTTCCTTTCTGGCCGCTTCAACCGACGGCAACGATGGACCGACTGATGCGGCAGGGGCTTTTGCCGATCTGGAACTGCTGGATCGGGCGAGGTCGGCACAACTTGATCTGGGTGCCTATCTGAACGACAACGACTCGTACCATTTTTACGAGAAAATAGGTGGTCTGCTGAAAACCGGTCCGACCAACACCAATGTGTGCGATCTGCACCTATCCCTTGTGGTACCCAAAGGTGCTGACTGATATCGGAAGACCATGAAACCGCCTCTCACCAGAACGCTGACCCGAAAACTCAGCCGGCCGGGCGACTCCACGGTGATCGTGCTGCTGGCGCTCGCGGTGCTCGCCCTGGTTGGAGGGTGTGGCCGGCAGACCGTGGAGCCGCCGGTGAGGCTTCCCTCGCTGGGGTTGAGTCAGGCTGAAGTAAAAACCCGTTTGTTGAGCCAGTATGTTACCTGGCAGGGGGTGCCCTATCGCAACGGGGGGCAGAGCAGAAAGGGCATAGATTGTTCGGCTTTCGTGCAGCTTACCTATCAACAGAAGTTCGGGATCAAGCTGCCCAGAACCACCTGGCAGCAGGCGGGCCTCGGCGGCCTTGTTGCCGGTTCGGGACTGCGACCGGGGGATCTGATATTTTTCAAGACCGGGTGGAATGACCGTCATATCGGTATCTACCTGGAGAAGTACCGCTTTCTCCACGTTTCGACGACCGTGGGCGTGACTATCTCAAAAATCACCGATCCTTACTGGTATGAGCGATACTGGCAGGCCCGGCGGCTATTCAATTAGGTGGGACTGGAGATGGATCTCTCGCGACTGGACATTTTGATCTACGGCCACGACGGCAGAGGGCTCGGACACGTGAGCAGATCGGCTGCCATCGGCATGGCGCTGAGAAGGATCTACCCTCATCTTAAAGTGTGTCTGCTCACCGGCTGCCCCCTTACCCAGGAGCTGATCGGCGAGGTGGAGCTGGACTGGATTAAACTGCCGGCTTACGATACCGTGGTGATCGACGGCAGATCAAGCGGGATCGAGGGACCGGGAGGATTTGAAGATAAAGAGCTTGGGCACCTGCGGGCCGAACAAATCCGTCAGCTGGTGGCGCTCTACAGGCCGAGGCTGGTTCTGGCGGATCATACCCCCCAGGGAAAGCACCGGGAACTGATCCCCGCGCTCGAGTACGAAACAGACGATCCCCCTCTCTGGGTATTAGGCATGCGCGGTGTTGTCGGTTCGGTTGCCCAGGTTGGCTCCGAGCTGGCACCCGATCTCTACCGCCGCTATTACCGCGCCCTGCTCTGGTATGGCGACAGCACGGTCCTGGGGGGCGACCACCTGCACACCTTAGAGACGCGCTTCGCCACCGAGCCCCTGGAATGCGGCTATGTCTCGAGGCTGATAGAGCTGGTTTCGGTCGCTCACCCAGCGGTCGTGCACCGCTATGGCTGCACCGTATCGATTCCCTGGTTTGGGGAGTACACCGAAAGATTTTTCGACCGTTTGATTGAGGCCATTGGCTTGGTGGGACCCGATTACGGACGGTTTCGCATATTTGTGGGGGGGGACGACCCTGCAGTTTACCAGCAGAGACTGGAGGGCCTCGATTTCTGCTCGCTTGAACGCTTTGGATCGCAGTATGTCGAGGCGCTCTGCAGTTCCAGAAGCGCCATTGTGTTCGGCGGCTATAATTCGCTGGTCGATGTGCTGTCCCTTGGAATTCCGGCCCTGGCCGTGATGCGGGACATGCAGGACCGGGAGCAGCAGGACCATCTCAAGACGCTCATCCGCTCGGTGGGCAACAGGCTGACAGCCACCCTGGAAAATGAATGCAGCGTGGAGCAACTCTATACCATGCTGGTCGATCGGATGAAGACCGACATCGATCCCTTCGCACTGCCGGTCAATCTTGGCGGGGCGGAAAAGGCAGCCAGGTCTCTGGCCGCTCTGCTGTGAAGCAAGTGCGGGGATCACTGATTTTGCTTGTTCGGTCCACTAAACTTTTGTAGGTTTTGGCAAGCATATGAGATTAATTTCGGGAGCTGACCGGTAGATGTCTGAAGTCATTGTTTTTACCAGCGGCAAGGGTGGGGTGGGCAAGTCGAACCTGTGTCTCAATACCGCCCTGCAACTCACCGCTCTCCAGTATCGGAGCTGTCTGTTCGACGGTGATCTGGGACTGGCAAATGTCAATATCCTGCTTGGCATTGAGCAGGAATACACCCTCGATGACCTCCTTTTCAACGACAAATCGATCGATGAGATACTGGTTCATACCGGCTATGGATTCGATATCATTCCGGGCAGCTCCGGCGTTGAACAGATTGCCAATCTGACCGCTGAACAGCTGCAAACCCTGATAGCGGCGCTGACCAGTGTCGCTGATTACGATTATTTTCTGATCGATACCGCCTCGGGAATTTCCCGAAGCGTGATTTCCTTCTGCATGGCCGCCCAGCAGACCGTCATCGTCATCACTCGGGAGGCCACCTCCCTGACCGATGCCTATGCCTTGCTGAAAATTCTCAGCGTCAAAAAATATCAGGGGGCGGTTCGGGTACTGATCAACGACTGCGATTCCATCCCCCAGGCCAAAAGTACCTATCTCAGGTATAAGAAGGTAGTTGATAAACACCTCGATATTGCTATTTCCCCAGCCGGGATCGTGCTCCACGATGATCATTTTGAGCGGGCGGTGGTGCAGCAGAAGCCGCTGCTCGAACTCTACCCCGAATCGATCGGCGCCCAATGCATCAAAGCGTTTGTCTCCAACCTGGTCGGTGCGACCGGACCTGGTTCGGAAAGCGGGGGGTTGTCGCAATTCTGGCAGCGCTATCTTGCCCAGATTGCCGAAATTGTTCCTGATAATCGGCATCAGGGAGCAGGTGGCGCGGACCAGGAACAGGACAGGGTAGACCAGGCCTCCGGCCCCGTCTTCGGGCCCATTGCGGCAGCATCGCTGGGCTACGATCAGGCGGACACGTCAAAGCCAGGAGAGATTGCTGCCGCGATGTTTGGCGCCGGAGGGTTCGCTGATATAGGCTCCAGTGCACCGGCCCTGCTCGCTCCCATCTTCAAGCGTTTGAATCAGGGTGAGATCTCGGCTGCCGAACTGCGTCAGCTCATCATCGTCGATCCGGGTCTGACTTTTCAGGCCCTGCGCCTGTTGAACCTTGATGAGGTTGCTCCCCAGGGCCATATTCAGAATCTGGATGAGTTGACCCGGGGGTTGAAGGAGGAGGATCTTCAGCCCATGCTGCTTCAGGCCGCCCTGAGAAGTGGAAGTGGCGCGGCTGCCGGCAGGAACGACAGCGAAGGCCTGCAAGAGTGGAGCGACAGCTATCGCTGCGCTGTGCTGGCCAGAGAAATCAGCCTGGCGGTTTCGTTTGGATTTCCTGATGACGCCTATCTTGGCGGCCTGCTGCTCGATATCGGCTGCCCGACGGCTGCAGGAAGTGGTGAACCTGCGGGTGGAGCGGCCGATCACGCGGTGCGTGGTGCCGAACTGTTGCAGTCGCTCGGACTCAACCCGATGATCTGCGATGCGGTACGCTTTCATCATCATCCGCCATTCGAGGTGGGGACCGCCTTCAATTTGGTCAGAATAGTCTATGCGGCGCACGCACTTGTCCATGGTGCTGAATCTGAGGAGGCCCTCTCTGAAACCATCGGTGTGGTGGAGGGACTGATCGATTTAAGCGGGGAGCAGATTTTAACACTGCTTGACACAGCAATGGAAATGACAGCCCGGACGGCCGCCTGGCTCGATCTCAGCCTTTCCGCCGCCACTGACCCGGAGAGCAGCAACACACAATACGGCAGCCTCTGTGGGTACCTGCTCGACAACCTGCTGACCCGGACCATTATGTCTCCTTTGAGCCGGCCTGCTTCGCTTGAAGACTGGGTACGCAATTTTCATCGCAGCTGCACCTTGTTGGCCGGAATCAGAAGAATTATCTGCCTGGTGGCGGATACTGCCAATGAGCACCTCACCGCCATAGGTTTTGCCGGCTGCTTTTGTGCTGAGTACCTGGATAACATCGTCATTTCTACCGACAACAGTACCAGCCTGGTAAGCCAGGTTTATACAACCGGAACTCCAATGATTGGGGATTTGTATGGGGAATCCACGCTTAGCCTCGGTGATCGGCAGCTGGGAAGTTTATTGGGGGGCAGCAGGATGGTCTGCCTTCCCCTGAAAGCCGATGGAAAACCGGTGGCCCTGATGGTCTACGCTCCGGACGAAGTGCAGACGGCCGCACTCGACAGACAGATGAGCACGCTTCTCACTCTCGGTACCAGGGCCGCTGAAGACCTGGAGGTTCTCAGGACTGCAGAGCACTGATACCTCACCCCCCGCTCACTTTCCTGGTCTCAACCTCGTTCACGTCTTTATTCACATATTTAAAGAACAGCGGAAAGGCGACGAAGAAGGCAACGCAGATCAGGTATTCGACGCCTTTGATATGGCTGTAGAAGTCGACCAGGGTGTGGGTGGGTTTGACCACACCGGTGGCGATCAGATATTGCCGAAGCAGCTCGGTGAGTTGCCAGTCGGCCTGCTTCAGGCCTGCCGTGAAGGCCAGCAGCGACCAGATACCTATGGTGACGCCGGTAATGAGCACCACGGCAAAGAGGGAGGCTTTGATGGCGATTTTCATTGACGTTCTCCTCTGGCGATAACCTAGAAGCCGGTGATGGCGGTGATATACCCTCTGACCACTGCAGTCAGACCCTGACTGAAGAGCGCCGAGGCCAGACAGGCAAAGGCCCAGACACCAATGACCAGGGCAGAAGCCGAAGCCACGGTCATCAGAATGCTCAGCAGGTCGTGGGTTACTTCGGTTTCAGTGGTTCGCGTCGAATCAACTATGGTTTTCATGACATCCTCCCAGGCGTTGAGGTTAGGGTGCAGGAAGTACGATCCTGCTCTTACCTGGGTTAGTGCATCAGGGATGCCAGTTTGCCCGCCTGGCGCGGCCCGATAGTTTTTTCTTAACTAGCTGCAATTAAACATTTTATTCTCCGTCTATGGAAAACCGGGTACAGACGCCCTGCCGACCTGCTTCAGCTCTGTTTCAGCCGGCGAAAAAGCGTCGCATCACTTACCACACTAGTGTCGGCGCTTGTGGTGGATAGGTGGGTGGGGGGCCGGGCTTATTCCCGCCAGCGGAACAGCACCGGAATACGGTAGAGAATGAAGCGATAGACGATGAAATAGAAACCGAGCACCGTGAGCACGACCCAGAGCTCTTTCCAGTACGGTATTTCCTGATGCAGCCGGTAGTTGTAGCAGATCAGGACTGTATTGAGACGATTCCAGACGATGCCGGCCACCGCCAGCAGCGCTCCCCAGCGCACCATGGTGACGCGGCTGTGGCGCACCCCGTAAGCGAAAATAACCAGCGGTACCACCGTACCCAGACCAAGTTCGAGCAGATAATAGAGGCCCCAGCCGGAGATCAGCAGCAGCCATTCCTGGTCGTGGGCAATGGCGACCAGTTTAATCACCAGATAAGTGATCATCGCCGTGGCAGCGCCCTTTGCCAGTCCCAGGGTAATGTTGTCAAGGGTCAAGAGAAAACGGCGGTCGCAGCGCCAGGTCATGGTATGCCTGACCAGCCAGGAGACGACGATCACCATGCACAGTCCCGCAAAGATGGACGACACGAAGAAATGCAGCCACTGAAATTCCGGGGCTATCCATAAGGGGTGAATCTTTGCCGGTGCATAGCAGAACAGGGCACCGAGCGCACCCTGATGCAGAGTCGAAAGAATGATGCCGGCGATGGTGAGCCCCAGGGTGATTTTCTTTATGAATCTTTTCAGGCCGGGCCAGTCCGCCCATTCGGATACCGCAGGCAGCATCTCGGCGACCTGGACCGAGAGGTAGGTGGCGACGTGCCAGGCGACAAGAAAGAGAACTGCGGCGGGCCCGAAAGAGACGACCATTGGATAGGTCAGGCGCCAGGGCATGCCCAGATCGACGAGCAGAAAGACCACGGCAAAGAAGTAGCCGAGTAACCCGTTGAGCAGAGCCAGCCGCTCTATGGGGAGAAAATCATCACGCCGGAAGATTTCCACCGTCGTACTGAGCAGAAATCCGGAGGCGGACAGCGGCACCATGCCGAATAGGCCGAAACCGAGGAGGATTCCCCACGGGTAGTCCTGGGAGCCATGGGTGATTGCCTGCAGGCCAAATAGATAGCGTTGGCAGAGGAGCGGGATGCCGATCGCAAGTATGAGGCCGAGGATCCAGTTAACCGGGTTGGTCAGAAGCAGGCCCAGGTATTTTCGGGTCGATAAGCCAAGAAAAATTTTGTCCAGCAATCCCTGGCGGGAACCGGAAACGATGGTGGTTCGACCGACCGCATCTGTCAGATTACCGCTCACTGGTTTCATCGCTCACATCCTCGTGATCATTTGTGTTTTTCTGTGCCTTGTTGCCCCTGGCCAGCAGGTAGATGCCGGCAAAGAGACCGGGCCAGATGGTCAGGACCATGGGCACCACGGCCAGAAAATCCTTGACGTAATTAAGTATCGGCTGCCGGGGAACGTGAATATCGAACCCCGCCTGCTCGAAGGGTACGGGTGAGATATAGAGCCATGAGGTGCCGCCGGCTTCGAATTCCCCATAAACCGCCTTCTCATATCTGCCGGGGGTATCCCGTATCCGTTTTCTAGCGACCCTGAGTAAATCGTTTCTATAACCGAAGGTGAGCGCTTCCATCGGGCAGGCCTCAACGCAGGCCGGCGGCCTTCCCCTGCTCAGTCGGGTGGCAAAGCAGAAATTGCATTTCATGATCCGCGGCTCGAAGGCACTGTCGTATTTGAAGGCCGGAATCGAAAAGGGGCAGGCCACCATGCAGGTCCTGCAGCCCACACAGACATCGGCGTCATAAATAACCGCGCCTTCCGGCGTTTTGGTGTAGGCGTTGACAAAACAGGCGGTCAGGCAGGCCGGTTCCAGACAATGGTTGCATTGGGTTTTCTTGAAAAGCGGATGCGTCACAAGCGGTGACTCATGGCGGTTTACCACGGTATACGCGTTCTGGTCGGTTCTGCGCATCCCCTGCTGCTGCTGATCCAGCAGCTGGTAATTATCAACCAGGCCGGCAGGAGGAGCGAGCCCATGCTCCCGGCTGCAGGCCACTTCACAACTGCGGCAGCCGACACACCTGCTCAAGTCCACCAGTACTCCCCTGTTGGTCTCGTAGCCCAGAAAATCATGCGCCGCGCTTTTCCGTGCAGGCGCCATGGAGACCGTCGAAGCCATGGCGGCGACCATTCCCTTGAGTAACCTACGTCTGCTGATTTTGGCTCTCATCTCGCTCTCCTCTCTTCTTGGCCGACAACCCGTGCCGGGGGCGGAGGGGCTGGCCCCTTCCTGCGGTGGCAGTCCAGGCAGCCGGTGGGACCGGCAGTCAGAGAGAGGTGACAGCCCAGACAATTCATATGGTAGGCGCCGAGCAGGCCGATGATATCGATATGGTAGCCAGTCTGGTTCTTTTTCTCAGACAAGGTCTGCTGGGAAAACCGGTCGCTGAGGTGGCAGCTCTTGCAGTCCAGGACACTTGCGCTGGTTCCGCGACGGTGACAGCTGTTGCAGGCGGTATCGGCAGAAGGCAGGCCGGCGACATGGTGGTGACATTCAGCGCAGGAGGCATACGAAGCGTGCAGTTCATGATCGAACATCACCCCCTCGTAGATGTTGCTCAGGCCATCGAGCAGTGCGGCATCCGGTCCTTCTATCGTGGTGGCCGCCTGGTGCGGCACGCCAGCCGCGGACGTGCACAACGCCGCCGCAGCACAGAGGCTCAGTATGATCCACATCCTTTGCATGCTAATCTTCTGTTTCATCCTGTTTTTCCTTCATTTTCATATGGTTTTGATAACAGCGATAGACGATATCGACCTCCTCTCCGTCGAGGGTTTCATGGGCGAGCAGCGATTCCGCCACCATATGCAGAAATTCGTTGTGCGCTTTGAGAAGCTCTCTGGCCGCCTCGTTACTGTGCTGCACCAGCCTCATGATTTCCAGATCGATCTCCCGCAGGGTCTGCTGGCTTTGCCGCCAGAAATCCCCGGCTATCCTGTCCCCATCCTCTGGTCCCGCCCCGACGCAGGAAACGGGCCCGAGTTGCGCGCTCATGCCGAATTCACAGACCAGCCGATGGGCAATTCGGGTCGCCACCAGGAGGTCGTTGCTGGCGCCGGTGGTTACCCGGCCAAAGACCAGTTCCTCGGCCAGTCTGCCGCCGAGCAGAATTTTAATCCGGTTGAGCAGGAAGGATTGGGTATAGGCATGGTGATCATCGATCGGCATCTGCTGGGTGAGACCAAGTGATCGACCCCGGGGGATAATGGTGGTCTTGTGCAGCGGGTCGGCCTCGGGCAGCAGCTTGGCAAGCACGGCATGGCCGGCCTCATGGTAGGCGGTCAATCTTCTGGCGTCCTGATGGACCACCATGGTCTTGCGTTCGAGTCCCATCACTATCTTATCCTGGGCCTCCTCGAAATCGTCCTGCTCGATTCGCTCTTTTCCTTTTCTGGCGGCATGCAGCGCCGCCTCGTTCACCAGGTTGGCAATTTCCGCTCCACTGAATCCCGGGGTGCTCCGGGCGATGGCGGTCAAGTCTACCGCGCCGCTCAGGGCGGTAGCCGCGGCGTGCACCTGGAGAATCTTCAGTCTGCCCCTTATATCCGGCAGAGTCAGGGTAATACGCCGGTCGAATCTGCCGGGTCTGAGCAGGGCGGAGTCGAGTATATCGGAACGATTCGTGGCGGCGACCACGATGATCGTTTCGTTGGTTGCAAAGCCGTCCATTTCCACGAGCAGGGCATTGAGTGTCTGTTCTCTCTCGTCGTTGGAGCCGTTGCGGTAATCGGCGCTGCGTTTGCCGCCTATGGCATCGATTTCATCGATGAAAATGATGCACGGCGCCTGTTTCTTTGCTTCTTCGAACAGCTTCCTGACCCTCGATGCACCGAGCCCGGCAAACATTTCCACGAAATCGGAACCGCCCATGGAGAAAAACGGCACCGACGCTTCTCCCGCGATGGCTTTGGCCAGCAGGGTCTTGCCTGTGCCCGGGGGGCCTTCCAGCAGCACCCCTTTGGGTATCTGCCCGCCAAGCCTGCTGAACCTGTCGGGATGTCTGAGGAAATCGATGATCTCTTTCAATTCGTCCCGGGCTTCAGTTATCCCGGCCACATCGTCAAAGGTGACCCCTGTTTTTATTTTCGAGGCGGTGGTGAAGGTGCCGGTGCGGAGAAAGCGTTTCGAGGAGGATGGCGAGCTTCTGCTGAATATGACCCAGCCGCCGAGCAGCAGGAGAATAATCAGCATCTCCCTGAACAAGGGCGTCAGCATCGGTGCCGGATGGGTCCTGATCGTGACTTCCGAGGAGTGCAGGAGAGGCATCAGAGCACTCAGGTCGGGGACGTAGGTGGTGTATTGCGTGCCGGTCCGGTCAGTCGCAGTGATGACATTCCCCTTAATCGATGTTTCCTCCAAGCGGCCGCCTTTGAGATCGTCCATAAAAGTGCTGTAGGTCTCTTCCGGCAGGCGGTTGCTGGCTTGGAAAAAAGCGAAGCCGATGAGGCTGAAAATAACGATGATGATGACGATCAGGAGAGGCCGATTGGTGATCATGCTTCACCTCCCGGGGAGGCCGGCAGCTCTTTGAGACTCTCTAGATTCAAGGGTGGGTGAGTAAGTGCCGTGAGTACAAGGGCTTCAAAGAGAATCTCCCTGTTGGTGCAGAGCGCGCCGTTGTGGAAAAAACAGAATTCATCAACCAGGCTCTGAGTTGAGAGGCGGGGTGACCACCGGCATTTATTGCGGCGGCGCCAGAGTTGGTAGGACGCGCAGAGCCGCACGATTTCCTCATGGTGAAATGACGAATCTTCGGTGGTGTAGATCATTTCCTCCATGCGAACGGAGGTGAACGGCGCCCGCCCCGGGGCAATTATGACGCTGCCTGGAATCACGGTCTGCCTGCAGAATCGGACGATCGCCTCCCGGCTCAATGAATCATTGAGCTGCATTTGCAGCCGGCCGGTGGCATGGCCGTGGGCGACCGATTCGATGGCGCTGAGAAGCTGTTCGTCGGTCACCGGGCGCTCGACCGGCACGCTGTCGACGAGGACTATGCCGCGACACTTTGTCCGGTTGGCCAAGGCCATGATAAAGCGCAGTTTTTTCATCCAGGCCCAGCCGGTTTGGTAGCTACTGAAACCAAGGTGGTTTTTTAATTTCATGATACTGATCGAGCAGCGCTCGCCGCTTAGCCACCAGAGTGCCCTGAGCCAGGTACCGAGGCTTTTCTTGCTGCCGTGCAGCAGGGTTCCCGCAGTTATCGAGGTAGAGCGGCCGCAGGCCCGGCAGAGAGGCTTTTCCTGAAAGCCGGATTCCGGGTGAGCGGCTCCGCAGCTTGGACAGACAAAGCCCTGCGGCCACCTGAGCCTGAACGCATAGGAAAGGCACCAGGACTCATTGTCCAGTCGGTCATCGAGTTCCACCTCGGTGGGCGGATTATTGACGATTGAGCCTATCATCCCGCTTCCTTGGCAACCGGGTTCGTCTGCACCACTGTCTTACCATCGGTAATGCATGTAGGATGCCTGATGCGCGTGTTTCTGCAGCGGCTCACGAGTAAATCGGCAGGCGCCGAACAGATTCTTGTATTCTGCCAGAAACATATATTTTTCCAATAACTTATGAGGTTTTTCAAAAAGCAATATTGAGTCTTTTAAGGAAGGCGGCTGCGGGGGCCGGGGATAGGGCGGAAGCAAGAGGGAGATGAGGTCGGCCGCGGATGGAACAGTTGTGAGCGGAGAAAGCTACACAAGTGTGGCGCGGCGGCGGAAATAGTGCACCACTTGTGCGGCAGGCCCTATTCCAGCGCAATGACTGACAGATCGAGCTCGAGATCCCTGATTTTTCTGTACAGGGTTGATCGATCAATGCCCAGCAGCCGGGCGGCTTTGGCTTTGTTGCCGCCGCATTTGGCCAGGATGTCGAGAATTCTGGCTCCTTCCGCACCAAGCTGTTCAGCTGCGTCGGCAGGGCGGGGGACGAGATTATCGTTTGCACCACCGGTCTTGGAAGGCGGCGCCGGCCTGATTTCATCCAGCGGAAAGTCAGGATGGGTAAGATCATGGGGCAGTTCGCCGGTGGTGATGGTCGCACCCTGACAGAGCACCACGGCCCGTTCTACGATATGCTCCAGCTCCCGGACGTTTCCGGGCCAGTGATAGCTGTTCAGCATGGACAGGGCGTTATCCGAGATGCCGTGAATTTTCTTTTCCAGGGTGCGGCTGTATTTTTTGATGAAATGATCAACCAGCAGCGGCACGTCATCCATGCGTTTTCTCAGCGGCGGCAGGGTCAGGTCGATCACTTTAAGCCTGAAGTAGAGATCCTCCCTGAAACTCCCTTCCTGCACTTTTTCCTTGAGATCGACATTGGTGGCAGTAATGATCCTGGTGTCGACGACCATGGGCTTGTCGCTGCCCACCGGATAAAACGTACGTTCCTGGAGAAAGCGAAGCAGCCGCAGTTGGGTCATGGCCGATATTTCGCCAATCTCATCCAGGAACAGGGTGCCACCGTCGGCCTGCAGCAAAAGGCCCTTGCGGTCCTTGTCAGCGCCGGTAAACGAACCTTTTTTGTGACCGAAAAGCTCGCTTTCCATGAGATTCTCGGGAATGGCGGTACAGTCCACCTTGATCAGCGGCCGGCTGCCTCTCGCTGATTCCCGGTGCAGTGCCTCGGCCGCCAATTCCTTACCGGTACCTGATTCGCCGGTGACCAGAACCGTGGTGTCGACCCGGCCGACATTCTCAATCAGGGTGTAGAGGGCCTGCATCGACAGGCTGCCGCCGATGAACCGATGGAATCTGTTTCTGCTGCCGGTGGCGGTCCCCGGGGGCTGTGACATGTCGCGAATGACGATCACGGCACCGCCCTGGGTGGTATCGTCAATGACCAGAGGAGAAGCGCACAGGCTGAGAATTCTCAATTGGTTGTCCGACGTCGTGCATTCGAAGCGATGCTCTTTCACTTCCGCTCCGGTGCGCAGCACCCGGAGCAGGTCGTCGCGCAAGGCGGCAAAGCCGGAGTCGGCGAACTCGGATCCGAGCCGCGAGCCGACGCCCACCCCAGGCAACAGCTCTTCGAACAACGCCTGGGCAGCCTCGTTGGCCTTGACGATGGTCTGCTGCTCGTCGATGATGACGATGCCGTCTCCGGCACTTTTGAATACCGCGTCCAGAAATATTCGGTAACGCTCCCTTTCCTCCTCAGCCTTTCGGCGGCCGATCTCGAGATATCTTTGCTGCAGGGCCAGCCGGACGGAACGCAGCAGGGCCTCTTTTTCGACCGGTTTGACGATATAGTCGAAGGCGCCGAATCTCAAAGACTCGGCTGCAGTGCTGACATCGGGAAAACCGGTGATGATGATGAACGGGCAGTCGATGTTGTTCTGCCGGGTGAATTTGAGTAGATCGATACCGGAATATTTTTCCAGAACGATATCACTGATGATCAGGTCGATCTTTTCGGTCCTGATCATGGCCAGCGCCTCTTCGTATCCCGAAGCGGTAAGAACAGGTGCGTACCCGTCTCTGCTCAGAAAGAAATGAAAGGTCTCCCTGAGACTCGATTCATCGTCGACCACCAGGATCGACCCTTCATTGGCTTTATGTGTCATCATTATTAAGTCTCCGTCACCGATCAGGCCATGCCGGGCCGACTCAGCTAAAGGTGCTTTTATCCCTGAACACCACTACTGCACCGCACAACCTGCCGTCGTCAACGATCGGGGTGCTCACATACTCGACCGGAAAGTGGTCGCCTTCTCTGGTCCAGAAACAGTCATCGGCGCTGATATGGACCAGCCCGTCCCTGCAGGCCTGGTTGATCAGGCACTGCTCAGGGTCGTGCGCGGAACCGTCGGGATGGCTGTGGTGCACGAGTTCGTGGTGCGGTTTACCGATCATTTCCTCCCGCTCCCACCCGGTCATGAGAGAGGCAGCGGTATTCACAAAGGTGACGTTGCCATGGATGTCGAGGCCGAAGATTCCTTCACCCGCAGAGTTGAGAATCAGCTCCATCTGCTTCTGCAGTTCCCTGCTTTCCGTTTCGGCCTGCATCCGTTCGGCAACCTCTCTATTCAGAGATGCGTTTATGATACCGATCTCGACAAGTTTTTTTTCCATTACCTCATGGTGCCCATGCTCTGCGTCCCGTTTGTTCCTCTCGGTTTCGGCCAGTCTCTGTTCGAGGGAGGCGAACAGTTTCCGGTTCTGTTCGTCGTAGAGCCGGATGATGATGTAGAGCACAAGGCCAAACAGCAGGGCGAAGCCGGCCAGTTGCCAGGCCAATGAGGGCAGCTGCACCCCGCTATTAATGGTGAAGGGTGCGACAATTATGAGGGTATAGATAAATAGCACTGCCGAGATAAGCGCGTAGTTTCGGTGCGGTTCAGCCATCTTCATTGCTCCTGTTTTTTGCTGCGGGAAGATCGATAATGATCGAGGTATAGCTGTCGAGCAGGCTTTTAATGCGCATGTAGCCGCCGTTGTCTCTCACCAGCCCGTAGGAGATGCTGAGTCCGAGACCCGTACCGGCGCCGTTGGGTTTGGTCGAAAAAAACGGGTCGAATACGCGATTGATCAAATGGTGTTCGATACCGGTGCCGTAATCGGTCATGGTGAACCGGACATAGGGGGCATTGGTATGATGTACCAGGGATATGCTGAAGTGCAGTTTTTTGTCGGGGTGGCTGCCCGGAAATTTTTCGTTGAGCGCATAGCGGCTGTTGGAGATGACGTTGAGAAACACCTGCTGAATCTGGGATCGGTTGCAGAAGGCCAGAGGCAGGGTCTGTTCCAGGAAACGCTCTATGATAATATGGTCTTTCATTAACTGGTGCTGGACCAGCTCAAGGCAGTCTTCCAGCAGCGCGGCGCCGTCCACTGGTTCCGGTTCTTCCACCCTGTGTCTGCTGAAATCAAGCAGGTTGCGCACAATCGAGGCGATCCGTTTGGCCTCTGTGTTGATACGGCCGATTACCTCTTCGCTCTGGCTGTCCTGGGCAAGGTCAGTGAGCATCTGGGCATAGTTGAGGATGCCGTTTATCGGGTTGTTTATCTCGTGGGCAACCCCGGCCGCCAGCTCGCCGATCGAAGCAAGCTGAGCGGCGCGCAGCGCTTCCGCTTTATGGCGCTCTTCCTCGGTCATGTCCCTGGCCACCAGCAAGGTCGCCTCGTCGGGCCCGGCCGAATACTCCAACGGGCTGACGGTAAGCAGGTAATCGCCGTGCAGGCCGCTGAGCTCGGTGTGCAGTATTCTGCTTTCACCGCTTTTGATCTGGGCTTCCAGGGGACAGACGCTGCCTTTTTTCCTGCCCCCGTGCAAAATCTGGCAGACACTTTCGCCGATCACCTCATCTCTGGATTTACGCGCCGCGGTGAAGGTTGCATGGTTGGCATCGATAATGGTGCCGTCTCTGGTGGTGATCAGAGCCGGATCCTGAATGGCCGCGAAAATATTTTCCCACTTGGCAACGGCACTGTCATATTTTCTGTCGGCGGCCAACTGATCGGTGATATCCAGGCCAAAGAGCACCATGCCGACGGATCCCTGGTCAATGTCGGGCTTAATGGAGCTGTGCCAGTCAATGGTTCTCAGGTCTCCTTTCTTGGTGCGCAGCGAGGCCCTGAAGCTGAGATTCCCGGCATTTGTTTTCAATAGTCTGGAGATAACATTCTGATAGTGCAGACGGTTTTCAGGAGAGAGCAGAATATCCACCCAATAGCTGTCTAGCACATCCTGCTCACGGTGGCCGGTTACCTTTTCGGCTTCGGCATTGAAGCGCAGAATTTTACCGCAGGGCGTGATGGACACCATCAGAGCCTGGATCGAGTCGATGATTTCGGTATTGAAATCCCGTTCGAACTGAAGCTGCACAGAAACATCATGGGCATAGAGGGCGAGCGACAGGTCTGCGACAGTGGTTTCCAGGAATTTGAGCTCATCCGGAGGAAAACCGTCAGGCTGCTCAGAAAAAACAGCCACCACCCCATAGACGAAATTGTGGTGACTCAGCGGCCAGATGCTGCATGATCGGAAGATGGCCCGTTCCGGGGTGAGCGGCAGGGTGACCGGGGGATCGATATCGGTGAACAGCGCGGGCTCACCCGATTTCGCCGCTTCCTGGATGGATTTGATCAATGTACTGTCGAGCAGGATGAGCTTGCGCGAAATCTTTTGCTCATCATTGCTGTCGGCACCGATCTGTAGAAAGGCAAGCGGCGTGATCTCATTTGTTTCCGGGACGTGCCTGCCGATCCAGCCACCACTGAAGCGGCTGAACTTGAGCAGTATTTCCGCACATCTGAGAAGCAACTCATTGCGGTTCAGGCCGGATACTTGTTCGTTGCTCAGACGGATTATCGCCTGAAGTATGTTGGACCGCCTGACGAGTTCCTCATCGTAAGGCAGGGAAGTAGATTCTGAGGCAGGAATCATGGTGGATACCCGGCTGCTGAAAGTTTAACCAATGCGCCACTTGTGTCGCACAGCACTGTGTCCGGACGCCTTATACTTCATTATACCACAATTCTGTGGCAGGATTCGGGCTATCCTGGCTTTACCATAACCGATGCAACTTTCACGCCCGATTCAACCTTTTTAAAAATACAGAGCTCAGGCTCGTTCTCAGTTCCAGGTGGTGTGGACACAGCCAGGGGGAACTCAGCACAGAGGTAGAAAGGCCTTGTAAATTGTGCTATTAATGGTAACACAACCGTGTTGTTCAAGCAGGCGAGGGAGCTTCACCCAGATATCGATTAGGAACACGCTGCACGCGATCCTCTATGTCAACCAGGGAAACAGTTTTTCAGCGGATCAAGGAGTCGGGCCATGTACCGGTCCTGCCCGAGATCCTTGTCAGACTTCTGGAAGCGTGTGATAACCAGGCAACGCCGCTGACCCAGGTTGCCTCTCTCATCGATAAGGATCCTTCCCTGAGCTATAAAGTTCTGCAACTGGTCAATTCCGCTTATTTCGGATTGAAAACCACCTACAGCGGGGTTGATCAGGCGGTGGTCTATCTCGGTGCCAATTCAGTCAAGAACATGGCGGTCACCGCGGCTGTCCACCAGGTTTTCAATAGCGGTCTATTTTCCAGCCTCACCTACTTCAATATTCATTCATTCTGGCATCACAGTCTCAAATGCGCCTGTCTGTCGCGGCGCATCGCCGAGCATCACGGCCAGGCTAACTCCGATGATGCCTATCTGGGCGGCCTGCTGCATGACCTGGGCAAACTCGTACTGGTTTCCGCCTATCCCGACCAGTATGAAGCGGTGCTGGCCGAAGCACCGCAGCAGGATGACCTGCTGGAAACCGAGCACAACCATATCGGCTCCAACCATGCCGAGATCGGTGCCTGGCTGGTGGCCGACTGGAACCTTAACTCTTTGATCGGCGACGCCATCAGCTATCATCATGAAACACCAGAACGGGTGACAGGCGCCTTTCCCCTGGTCAAGATAATCTACGCGGCCAACCAGCTGAGCAAGGATGGCAGTCGCGAGTCCGCCCGCGGTATCGTCGACCTGCTGCTCGGACTGGGTGGGGAGGATCTTGGGCAGATCGTCGAGGCGGCCGATGAGGAGATCCTGCAGATCAGTGCCGAGCTTGGCATCGTGGTGGAGCCGCCGTCCCCCGAGGATGGGCTGGAGGGGCGCACTATTATAGTCGCCGAGGAAGGGGCAACTCTGCACGCCAATCTGGCCTCGCGTATTAAAGGCATTTCGCTGCTCTCCGGCTTTCTGGAAAATATGACCCAGGCCGAAAACCGGGAGACGATGATCAGGGCCTTCGAGCAGTCGCTGCAGGTGCTTTTCGGCTTCGACCGCACCATACTGCTGTTGCCGGACAGGGATGAGGTGCTGCTCAGCGGCAGTGTCTCAAGTGCGAACAAGCTCCGAGGACTCAGCCAGGAGCTGATACTGCCGATCCAGAAAAGCAGCAGCCGCATCGTCAAGGCCTATCAGAGCCGTTCCCTGGACTATTTAAGAGAAGCTGAAGAGCTGGAGAACCTCGCCGACAGGCAGGTGTTGTCGGCCCTTAACCGCCGGGTCGTGGCGCTGGTGCCGCTGGCCGCCGAAAAGCAGAAAGTCGGCGTGGCCCTTGTCGGCCTGCCCGAGACCATGACTGAATTGTCGAAAAACAATTACCGCCTGCTCAAGACCATTGCCCAGCAGGCGGGCATGAGCCTCTATCTGGACGAAATGAAAGCCAGAAAAGCGGAGGAGATCGAAAAAGAGCGCCAGGCCGCTATTTCAATGACGGCCAGAAAATTCGCCCATGAGGTCAACAACCCTCTGGGAATCATCCACAATTATTTGACCACCCTGAAAATGAAGGTGGCAGATGAGGAGAACATCAAAAAGGAACTGGGCATCATTTCGGATGAGATCAACCGCATTTCAGCTATGATCAACCAACTCGACACCTTTGCCCAGGCGTCATTTGCAGCCTCCGATCTGACCAATGTCAACAATGTTATCTCCGATATCGTACAGCTCGTCAAATCCTCGTTTCTGAGCGACACGGCAACCGAAGTCATATTCAACGCCGATCCCGATCTGCCGCTGATCAGGACATCGCCGGACGGTATCAAGCAGATCATCATTAACCTGCTGAAAAACGGTTCCGAAGCCATGAACGGTGGGGGGACGGTGGTGGTTACCACCAGCCGAAAACAACTATCCGACAGTGATGCGGAGGGCGAAATCGTCATCCGCGTGGAGGACAACGGTCCGGGCCTGCCCGCTGCGGTGAAAGAAAATCTCTACACCCCCTTCATCTCCACCAAAGGTATCGGTCATTCCGGACTTGGTCTGTCAATCGTCAGCAAAGCAGTCGCTGACCTGGGCGGGACGATAGAGTGCAGCAGTGAACCGGATCGGGGTACCGTTTTTGAAATTGGTTTACCGATCAGAAATGAGTAGCCTGGGCGCCCCCGTGCAATGAAGGACAAAGTCAAGATATTGCTGGTTGATGACGAGGAGCGATTCATCGACGGTCTGCAGGGCGTGCTCGACCACTACAATTATTCCTGTGCCCGGGCACTTACCGGCAGTGAGGCCAGAAAGCTGTTAGCAGAAAAGGAGTTTGACATCGCCCTGCTCGATGTTGGCCTCCCCGACATGTCGGGCTGTGATCTGGCGGAATTCATTACCACCTCATGCCCGGACACCAGTGCCATCATGCTTACCGGTCTCAATACGGTGGAGACCGCGGTCCGGGCAATGAAGCAGGGGGCCTACGATTTCCTCGCAAAGCCGATCAATCACGAACACCTGATCAAGGTAATCGGCAAGGCGGTGGAGCACAACAAACTGCGCCGAGATCTGAGGGTCAGCGAGGCCAGGTTCCAAATCCTGGCCGAAGCAGGATGGGAAGGAATCGCGGTGGTGGAAAAAAATCTGCTGGTGGAGGCAAACAGCCAGTTTTTTCAAATGTTTGGCTACGCCAAGGAAGAATTGATACAGCGGCCTTTTCCGGACACGGTCATCGTTGGAGATGCCCTGCAGGAACTGGATGAAGGCGAGGTGGCTAAGACGGGGTATGGAGCCGAATGCACCGGGCTCAGAAAAAGCGGATCCAGGTTTCCGCTGGAGGTGCGGCACAGGTCCATGGACTACCTTGGGCGACCGGCCAGGATCTGGGTGCTCAGAGACATCAGCGAACGGGTCCGGGCCGAGCAGGACAAGCTTGCTTTGCAGGATAAACTGGCCCGGGCAAACCGGCTTGAGGCCCTTGGACTGATGGCCGGCTCCGTGGCCCATGATCTCAACAATATTCTCACCGCGGTGGTAAGCTACCCGGAAATCCTGCTTAAGAAGATGCAGGAACAGGATCCCTATTTCGCGGAAATCAAGAAGATCCAGGAGGCGGGCAGACGGGCCGCTGCCGTGGTTGCCGACCTGGTGTCGGTGGCCCGGGGCAAAAAGACGAAACCGCCGCCCCTTGATCTCAACGAGCAGATCCTTTCCCATCTCGAATCGATTGAACACAATGAGCGGCTGGCCGAGTACCCGGGGGTAGCTATTGACACCAGACTGCAGACGGACCTGCAGAGTTGTTTCTGTTCTCCCCAGCGGGTCCACAAAATATTGCTGAATCTGATCGGCAATGGCCTGGAGGCCGTCGGCCACGACGGGATAATCAATATCAGTACCGAGAACACCAGGTTCGCCAATCCGGTCATGCGGGACCAGTCGATGCGGGTCGGCAATTATGTAAAAATGAGTATTGCCGATAATGGTGAAGGTATCGCCCCGGAAGATCTCGAGCACATTTTCGATCCCTTCTATTCGACCAAGCAAAGCGGCCGAAGCGGAACCGGGCTCGGTCTCGCTATCGTCTGGAACAGCGTCATGGAAAGCGACGGCTGGGTCGAGCCGGTCAGTGACAAGTCGGGCACCCGCTTTGATGTTTATCTGCCGGCCTCGGGTAAAGAACCGGCAGTCAAGCAGGTTGAGCGCAGAAAGCAGGACAATGGCGGAGGAGAGACCATTTTATTGGTGGACGATGAAGTCGAGCAGAACGAAACCCTGCAGAACATGTTGAGCAGTATCGGCTACAAGGCCTTTTGCGCGACCACCAGTGAACAGGCACTGGGCTTTATGCGCTCCTGCCGGGTCGACCTGGTGATTCTCGACATGATCATGGAAAATGACCTGGACGGCTGCCAACTCTACAGGAAAATGCTCGAGATAAATCCCGATCAGCGGGCACTGGTGATCAGCGGGTTTTCGGAAAGTACGCAGACGGCGGAAGCCAGAGCCCTGGGGATTACCACTATTCTGGAAAAGCCGGTAACGCTGCCGGTGGTTAGCAGAGCCATCAGACAGACCCTGGAAGACAGCTGAACAGCGATGAATGATTCGGAGTGGGTGCGCATTGATTTATTGACCCCTTGGTAAAACTGTCTTTAAATAAAGAAACGCGGGATATTACATCCTCCATGCAGGCCAGCAGTTGTGCTGCATCATTTAAGATGTACCTGACAACATGGCGCCCATCGACCTGACCACCATTGCCCAGACCCCCCCTTTTTCTTTTCTGCCGCAGCAGAAGATAGAAGAGTTGCGGCACCATTTCGTCGAAGAAAAAGGGAAGAAGAATGAAGTGAAATTCGTGCGCGGCAAAACCAAGGTCTCTTCACTCTGGGTGGTAGTCGATGGTTCGGCTGAGCTCTACTACGAAAAAAACGGAAAAAAGACCCTGCGCCGCATGCTCTCCGAGGGAGACTGTTTTGGCGGCATCTCGATGCTGCTCAACAGTTCCCTGGCTGTGAGGACCATGAGGGTAAGCGAGGATACGACCTTTTACACACTGCCGGCCAAGGTCTTTCTCGAGTTGTGCGATGAAGTCGAAGATTTCAAGGAATTCTTCACCAACACCTTCGGCAAGAAGATGCTGGACAGGTCGTATGCGGAAATGATCTCCCGGCAGGTGGAACCGGCCGAAAAAACCTCACCGTTTTTCCAGCAGCGCATTTCTTCAATACACAGTCCCCTTCTGCTCAGCTGTCCAGCAACCATGGCCATACGAGACGCCGCCGGCAAAATGACCGAAGAAAACAGCGGCTACCTTCTGGTCCAGAACGAAAAGGGAGGGTATCAGGGTATTATCACCGATGAGGATCTGAGGAAGCGGGTGGTGGCCACCGGCTTCAACAAAGATGCAGCGGTGGCGGACATCATGTCGGCCCCGCTTATCACCCTGCCGGAGGATGCCCAGCTTTTCGAGGCCTACCTGCTCATGGTGCAGAAGGATATCTCCCACCTGCCCGTCGCCAATGACGATGGTGAGATTTCCGGCATTCTCACCTATCGGAGAATTATCACCGAACAGAGCAGGTCGTCCTATTTCCTGATTCAGGAGATCAATCATGCCTCCTCAGCGGATCAGCTGATCAATATTCACAGCCGGCTGCCCGGGCTGCTTTTTGAACCGATCAAGAACGGCGCACAGCCTGAGGCGCTGACCAGTCTGATCACCACGGTGGCCGATGCGGTCCTGGAGAAAATAGTCGGTTTGGCGGTCGACAAAGCCGGTCCTCCTCCCTGCCGCTTTGCCTTCATCATTATGGGCAGCGAAGGGCGCAACGAGCAGACCCTGAAGACCGACCAGGACAACGCCCTCATCTATGAAGATCTCGAAGATGAGGACCAGAGGGAACTGGCCGGCAGATATTTCCTCGATCTGGCGGCAGATATCTGCGGCTGGCTCGACCAGGCCGGGTTTGCTTTCTGCAAGGGCAACAACATGGCGCAGAATCCCGAGTGGTGCCAGCCGCTCGTTCAGTGGAAGAAATATTTTTCCGGCTGGATCAATGCCGCCGGTCCGGAGGATCTGCTCAAATCAAGTGTTTTTTTCGACTTCAGGTGGGGCTGGGGATCGCGTTCGCTGGCCGCGGAATTGAACGATTTTCTTTTCGATTCGCTGGGGAGCTGGTCGGGCTTTTTTCGATATATGGTGGAGAACGCCCTCCACTTCAAACCGCCCCTGGGGTTTTTCCGTAATATTGTCGTGGAGTCCAAAGGCGAGCACAAGGATACCTTCGACATCAAACGGGCGGTGATGCCGATCATCGATTTCGCCCGTATCTATGCCCTCAAGCATGGGATACGGGAGACCAACACCCTGCAGAGACTGGAGCGTATCCATGAGCGGCGCCAATTGACCGACAGCGAATACGACGATATAGTCCAGTCGTACCGTTATCTGATGAATCTCCGGTTCATCCGCCAGATTACCGCGATTACCGAAGAAGACGGCAAAGCCGACAATTTTATCAATCCTAAACATCTCACCCGCATCGATCAGACCATGCTCAAAGAGATCTTCAAAAGGATCGAGGGCATTCAGCAGAAAATGAGCATCGAGATTACCGGAATTGTGTGAAATTCCCACCCCTTCCAGGATGAAACGGTGCCATCATTGACCTGCGGTGCAGCCTCCAACCCTGGACGTTTCAGCTAACCATTTGTATTTCAATGATTTACGCTTGATTTGTGGGGAGCAATTTTCTATAAAAGGAAGGTGTTTTGAGGATTGTCCAAGAAAGTATTTTAATCTCAACCGCTGGGACTATTAATGAGTACAACTGAAGTTCAACAACATAAATCTGCAGCTAACCGGCAAGTGCCGTTAAAGAAGCGCCGTATCCTGCTTCAGTTTCTGGTCATCTGTCTGCCGCTCTGGCTATCATTCAAGTTCTACAACGGACCCTACAGCGACCAGGTGGGCAATTATCTGGCCGGAGTTCTTTTCGTGATCATCTGGGCGCTGGTGATTCAGCTCATCAAACCCACTCTGCGGGAAGCACCGCTGCTGATTATACTCTTCCTGGTGTTCTCAGCTTTTGAACTGCTCTTTTGGCAATATCCCGGATTGGCCGAAAATTTCTCCATCACCCTGGGCGGCCAGAAGCTCATCGGTGATGTCTTCTCATTGAACCGGATTCCCTACTACGGAGTGGGCGCTTTTATCGGCTATTTCGTTCTCAAGGCCTGCCGCCTGAAATAGATTCTTACTATCGAGCTATTTGCAAAGCGATCTTTTCGCCCACACTCTGCGTTATGCTCAAAATTTTATCCTCGGAATATCAATCATATGGTTGTGGTATAATTTCTCGCATGGTTTGATTTTGAACGAAAATCTTAGTTTTGCAAAAGGCTCTATCATAAAAAAAAGGCGGCCCGGACATGGAGTCCGGACCGCCTCGGATTGGGTTAGCTAATCAGCTATGTTATCCCCACCATCCCCAGCCGAAGGATCCGGCGAGAATGATGCCGGCAGCAAGTACAATGATGAGCCACATTACATCTTTTGTCATGGTATCCTCCTTGTCTTGTCGTTGGACACAGACTTAATCTAAG
>JARFQM010000250.1 GCA_029287755.1 Desulfofustis sp.
GGTCGGTGAGGATGCCGGCCGCTTCAATGCGGTCGCTCTGGGAGCTGCCGGATGACTCGATTCACTGGCTCACCCATCCGATTAATCTGGTTGAGCACATAGGAATTACCGGTCCGATTTCCCGGCTGACCGAGTATGAAGATACGGGCGGCGCTTTTTACTACGATCCCTGGGGTACCCGGCCTGATCCCATCGAGGATGACAATGCGCTCTGGCTGCGCGGCCCTGAGGGGCTGGTTGTCTGCGTCGGCTGCAGCCATGCCGGTATCGTCAATACCCTGCAGACGATTATAAAGATCACCGGCGAAACAAGGATCCGCTCAGTCATTGGCGGCCTGCACCTGATCAATGCTTCAGCAGAGCGGCTTGAAAAAACGACAGAAGCCTTAAATAACTTCGACCTCCATCAGCTTGTGGCCTGCCACTGCACCGGCGACGAGTCGTTCGCCTACCTGGCAACACATTTGCGTTGTGAGGTTGTCCAGGGTTATGCCGGCTTCTCCATGAGCATATGAGGGGCTACGAGGGCAGGGTGGACACAATATTTATCGTGTGCCCGCGGGATATGGTAGGTATTGTGTCGCCTGAATCCCTTGACAAGGGGGCTGGAACGGAGTGAGCGATGATTGAAAAACGCAGGCTGGGCAACACCGGTATCGAGGTGGCCCGTATCGGTATTTCGTCGAGTTTCGGAGCACCCACAGATGTCTTCAGGGCGGCCCTGGACAGGGGCTGCAACTACTTTACCTGGGGAACCTTTATCAAAGGCCGCAGTTCCGCATTCAGAGATTTTGTCAGGCAGCTTTGCCGCGAGGGACGGCGCCAGGAGCTGGTGATCGGACTGTTGAGCTATTCCCATTCGGCACTGCTGGGAGACCGCTTCCTGAAATCGGCCCTGACCCAGATGGGAACGGATTACGTTGACGGCCTGATACTTGGCTACTATCCGAAGAGGCCGCCCGAGCGGGTAATGGAGTGGGCAGGCAGGGCAAAAAAGAGCGGACAGGTCAGGGCCATCGGCCTGACCACCCACAACCGGGCCGTGGTCGCGCCCCTTGTGGAAGAGGGGATCATAGATTATTTCCACATCCGCTACAATGCGGTGCATCGCGGGGCTGAGCAGGATATCTTCCCCCATCTCGGCGAGGGCCGGCCGGGTATCGTTTCATTTACCGCAACGAGTTGGGGCCAGCTTCTCAAAGAGAAGAAGATGCCGGCTGCAACCCCGGCGCCGTCTGCCGGCGACTGCTATCGATTCGTGCTGGCCCGGGACGAGGTCGATGTCTGCATGATGGGAGTCAAGGATCTGCCCATGTTCGAAGCCAATATGAAGGCGATCGAGTCGGGGCCCATGACGCCTGAAGAACTTGAGCGGATGAGAGCCATCGGCGACCACATCTATCGCTGAATCGGCTCCTCGCTCATTCTTTGCCTCACTAACCGGCGATTTCATGCCGCCTCTCCCCCTCGCCACCGCTTGATTTGAGCAGCGGAGATGCATACATAAAATGTTAGTGACCCCAAGGTGCCGAAACAGGCACCGAACTATATCCAGAACACCACCACCATGGAGGTTAGCTGATGGTACTCACTCCTTCAACCATGCTTGATTTGGGCACCGAAGCCCCCAATTTCACCCTGGCCGATCCCCACGGCACTTCCTTTGATCTCAGCACCCAGCCGATCGATAAGGGATTGCTGGTTATTTTCATGTGCAATCACTGTCCCTATGTTATCCATATCAGGGAGACGCTGGTGCAGCGCATCAAGGAATACCAGGCCCAGGGCATCACCGTTGTTGCCATTAACAGCAACGACTACGCCGCTCACCCCGATGACAGTCCGGAACGCATGGCCCAGGATATGCAGGAATTCGGCTACTCTTTTCCCTACCTGGTCGACGAGGATCAGCAGGTTGCCAGGGCCTACGAAGCAGCCTGCACCCCGGATATCTACCTGTTCGACAAAGACAAGAAGCTGGTCTATCGGGGCCAGTTCGATTCTGCCCGACCGGGTAATACCACCCCGGTGACCGGCGCTGATTTGACCGCTGCCGTGACCCAGATGCTGGAAGATAGAGAGATCAAGGTCGTCCAGCAACCCAGTATGGGCTGCAACATCAAGTGGAAAGCGGGCAATGAACCATCCTACTTCGGCAGTTGATCCCCAGCCGGTTGTCATACCACTTCAGGTCAGGTAGGAGCGGCTGCTCCGGGGGCGAGGTCTGCCCGACGCGAAGCGGAGAACAATCACCCGCTAGCCATCACAGGGATGGCGGTTAGGCACCTCTCAGTCCTCGTCAACCAGGTAGTCCTTGAGTTTTTCGGCCAGACCGGGAGGCAGCTCTTTTCCGTAGAGAAAGGCCTGGGCCTCCTCACCGGTGAGTTGCTGCTTGAGTTCGACCGGCAGCGATTTGAGAACCGCCATTCGCTCCGGGATAATCTTCTCTTTATCAAGCGGTGCTTTGTGTTCCATCTGCTTTACCTGCGGTCAAATTGATGGGTTCAGGCCCAGAGTTTCATCAGTGGACCGGTGGGCCCGAAGACCGGATCGGAGAGCGGCCTGGCCACGCTGCTGATGTTTTCGTCTGCTCCGGGACGCTCGCCCTCCTTGCCGTACATCATATCCCACTGCTGGCCGGCCGGATACCCGCCGACTACCCGAAAATCATCTGACTGTCCCTTGTTGCAGTGCGAGACGCCGGCGGGGATTATAATGATGTCTCCCGCTTCGGCTTTCAGCGTTTCTCCCGAGGGGCCTCCAAAACAGGCCCTGACCCAGCCTGAGTAAACGCCGAGCACCTCGTGGGCCAGTGAGTGGTAATGGTGAAAATCATAGAGACCGTTGCGCCAGGCAGCAGGCCAGCGGTTCTGCGTGAAGGCCCTTTCAAACTTTTCCGGGCTCACACTGGTGCGGTCAAGAGCGGCGGTTATGATGACAAGCGGCAGGGTGGCGTTGTTCGGAAACCTGCCGTCGTCCTCAAAGTACCTGACAATTATGTTTGATTCTTCGGTTGCCATTAAATCAGTGTCTGACGTTCAAAAAATGGTGCAAGGAGAACACTTCCTGTATCTTCGTCAACGACAGCTTAGCGCTTCCAGTAGTAGCGTGCTTCCCGGCCGAGTTCGTGCTCGATTTCAAGCAGCCTGTTGTATTTGGCGATCCGATCCGAGCGCGAGGCAGAACCGGTTTTGATCTGGCCGCCGTCCATGGCCACCGCGAAATCGGCGATGAAGGTATCTTCGGTTTCGCCTGAGCGATGCGAGATGACATAGGTCCAGCCAGCGTCCCGGCAGAGCCTGATGGCTTCCACCGTCTCCGTGACCGTACCGATCTGATTGAGCTTGATCAGCACCGAATTTGCAGTTTTCCAGTCGATGCCGCGTTCGATGTAGCGGGTGTTGGTGACGAAAACGTCGTCACCGACGATCTGGACTTTTTCGCCGACCTGGCTGGTCAGCATGCTGAATCCGTCCCAATCTCCCTCGGCCAGCGGATCTTCCCAGGAGACAATCGGATATTCGTTAACCCACTTCTGGGCCATGTCAACCATTTGCTTGCTTGACATGGAGCCCCCGCCGGACCATTTGAGCTCGTATTCCGATTTCAGGTCAGTGGAAAATGAACTGGCAGCACTGTCCAGGGCCAGCGCGATATCCACGCCGGGTCTATACCCGGCCTTGCGGATGGCCTCCAGGATTATGTCCATGGCCTCTTCGTTACTATCCAGATTCGGGGCGAATCCGCCCTCGTCTCCGACACCGGTGGCCAGGTTCCGGCTGTTGAGCAGTTTCTTCAGCGCATGGAAGGTCTCGGCGACGGCTCTCAAACCGGCATTGAAGGTCTCAAAGCCCAGCGGCACTGCCATGAACTCCTGAAAATCAACACTGTTGTCGGCATGCTCGCCGCCGTTGAGAATATTCATCATCGGTACCGGCAGCCGACACGAGCCGCTGCCGCCTAAGTAGCGGTAAAGCGGCGTGTTCTGTGACTTGGCAGCGGCCCGGGCAACCGCCATGGAGACACCGAGAATGGCGTTGGCTCCGAGGTTGGCCTTGTTGTCGGTGCCGTCCAGGTCGATCATCATGCGGTCGATTGCCGCCTGGTTGCGGGCATCGAAACCGATGATCTCCGGGGCGATGATGTTGGTAACGTTGTCGACCGCAGTGAGGACGCCCTTGCCGAGGTAGCGCGCCGAATTGTTGTCCCGCAATTCGATAGCCTCGTTTTCTCCGGTACTGGCTCCCGACGGTACCGACGCACCCGCCCGGGTCCCGTCTTCGAGCTCGACGAACACCCTGACCGTCGGGTTGCCCCGGGAATCGAGTATTTCCAAAGCGTCAACCGCACTGATCCTTGATGCCATAGTGTCTTCCTCCATGCTCAGCCACACGGCTGAAATAAGAATTGTCGATACGTCTAAATGGATATGGATGGTCTGCAAAAAATGTTAGTCCAAAGATATGCACCGTGCTACAGAAGTCAAAGAGGTGAGGGCGGTTTTCTCGACCTTGCCCACAACCACCGCGGAGGCGGCGTAAAGGCACCCTGGGTGGTTGTTTCCCAAGGCTACGCTATACTGAAAACGGGAACCTGTCCTCGGCATAGCAACCATGACTGTGGTGAACTTTCCACGACCGCTTTGGGCGGCCGGACAAAACTCATGAATTATGATGGGGGGCCTGAGATTATAGAGGAGGTGAGCTGAAAATTCTCTTCAGCGTTGGCAGGCGGGACAGAAGAAAGATGCCCTGCCGCCAAGTTTGACCTGCCTGATCGGTGTACTGCAGATCGGGCAGGGCATGTCTCTGCGGCCGTAGACATTGAAATGAATCTGAAAATAGCCTTTGGTCCCGCTGGCGTCGAGGAAATCGCTGATGGTTGAACCGCCGCACTCGATGGCCGTAGTGAACACTTCCCTGATTTTTTCGACCAGCAGGGTGTAGCGTTTTTCGCTGATGGCCCCGGCTTTTCTGACGGGGCTGATGCCGGCGCTGAACAGACTTTCGTTGGCATAGATGTTGCCAACCCCGGCCACCACCCGTCCATCCATGATGAAATTTTTGACGGGCTGCTTTTTTTTGTGTGCCTTTTTGTAGAGGTAGGTGCCAGCAAAAGTTTCTGAAAACGGTTCCGGACCGTTGGCCTTGAAGATCGTCTGTTCCAGGGCTTGGGCCTGGTCGGGCTCGACCACCCGGATCGAACCGAAGCGGCGCACATCGTTGAACCTGAGCTCATAGCCGTTGTCGAGATTCCAGCGGATATGGTCGTGGGGATCGATGTCAGCCTCTTCGGGGAACAGGCCGAGGATGCCGGTCATGCCCAGGTGCACCACCATGACCGCCCCGTTGTCCATCTCGATCAGTAAATATTTTGCCCGCCGCCTGACGTCGGTGATCCGGTTTCCGGTAAGGGATTTGAGCGCTTTTACCGGGACAGGCAGCCGCATTCTTTTGCCGTCGGTGGACAGATTGGTGAGCGTCCTCCCCGGCAGATGGCTGAGAAGGCCCCGCCGCACCACTTCCACTTCAGGAAGTTCAGGCATCGCGCTGCACTCCGGGGATGGTGCAGACCCCGAGACAGTAGCGGTCATCGACATGGACGACGGTGCAAAACTCTCCGATCGCAGAGGGGGGATTGTCGAGATGAAAGTCGAGCAGCCAGTAGCGTTGCTCATGTCGCACCTCGCTCAGCTGCAGGCTCAGAAAACCGGCCGGTCGAGCTTGTTCCAGCGATTTTCTGATAGCTTCCTTGGCAACCCAGAGCATGCCGAGTTGGACGAGTTCATCTTCCGAGGTGTCGGCGAGCAGCGCCTGCTCCGGCTCCGAGCAGAAGCGGTCCCTGACCTTGAACAGGGTATCGGTCAGCAGCTGGATGTCGATTCCGCAGCGGCAGTTGCCGGCCAGCGCGATGACCTTGTCGTGGGAGTGGGAAATGGAAATGTCCGGAAGCCGGTCGAGTTTTTTTAGCCTGGGCACCTTCAGGTAGGGCCGCCCGGAGGTGCCGACGGTAATGGTGATTTCCTGGGGATCGATGGTCTCGAGTCCACATTGCTCTAAAAACTCGATGGTCGATTGTTTGGCGCAGAGGCGTCCGAGAAACCATTCGTTCCTTCGTTTCTCAAAGGAATAGCGATCCAGCTGAGCTTTCTCTTCGGCGTTGAGCCAGGTGTCAACCAGTTGCGAGTGGCTGCCGTTAAGCACCCTCTGACGGTCGACGAGCACCATGCCCAGGATCCGGCCGGGGGCGCGCCGGCTCAGAAAACGATGGAAATCCTCGGGCAGCAGTGGTGTTGAGATCTCTCGGTAATAATTTGATAACATGGTAAGAAAATAAAAATTATTGCAATTTCAAGCGGTCTAGTTAACTAAATGGTAGACGCAAACACTGCACATGGTATGACTACTTAGCCTCTTCTGCAAGGGGAGATCATGGAAAGTATACATCTTAGCCCCTACGATTTCGTCATCGCGGGCCTTGTGATTCTGCTGCTGGCACGGGGTATCTGGCTGGGAATGCTGCGCCAGGTAATCCCGCTGCTGGCCCTCTACCTGGGCTATCTGGCCGCCAGCAGATATCATGACCAGCTCTTTCCATTTCTGAAAAATATCTCCGACAACCCCAAGGTCATCTTTCTCACCGCTTATGTGATTACCTTTGCGCTCACCTACGTCATCGCCTTTCTGATTGGCAAGGCGCTGGCCAGGGTGATTGAAGTGATCATCACCCCCTGGTTCGACCGCATCCTCGGCGCCTTCATGGGGCTTGCCGCGGCATTTATTGTGGTGATTCTCGTGCACATGCTCCTGGGCACCCTGATGGCGCCCGAAAACGAGATGCTGCGGACCTGCCAAACCTGCCCCGCGCTCAACAAAATGTCTGACCTCACCAGGGAACTCATCAAAGACGAGGAAATACGGGAGGCGCTGCGCCATAAAAAACCGGCCATTATCATCGACGAGATGTCATCCATACTGAGGCAGGATGAGGGTGGCAAGCCAGCCGCGCAGGAAATGCAAATCGCACCCGAATAGCGGCCGCAATGAAAAAAGGGGTGCAGAAAAGAACGCCCGAATCGTATCGCCGCAGGAGCTATCGCAGCCTTGCCAGCGAAGAACAGCTGGTAGCCACATTTTTCAGATTAAAAGAAACGGATCTGCACATCCTGGCCGCAGAAGACGTGACGGTAGAGGCGGGAGAACTGGCAACCAGGTATAGGCTGCAGATCGAAAACTATCTTATCGGACATCCCGAGTTCGGCACCTCCCTCACCCCGCTCGAGGACGATGCGCTTGCCCCGCCGGTGGTGGGCAGGATGCTGGAGGCCGCCAAGGAGGCCGGAGTCGGGCCGATGGCCGCAGTAGCTGGGGGTATCGCCGAGTGTGTCGGGCGAGGTCTGCTTGAAGCAGGACACAAAGAGATTATTGTTGAAAACGGCGGCGACATTTTTTTGAGCAGAAGCATCGGGCTCACCGTTTCCGTCTTCGCGGGCCAGTCGCCCCTGAGCAACAGACTGGGTCTGACAATAGCAGCGGAGCAGATGCCTATGGGCATCTGCACTTCGTCGGGAACGGTCGGCCACAGCCTGAGTTTCGGCCTGGCCGACTCGGTGACGGTACTGGCCGATTCCGCCTTTCTGGCCGATGCGGCGGCCACCCGTCTGGGCAACGAGGTCGGCAGCGCCGGGGAACCTGGCCAAGGCATCGAGCGGGCCCTCGAAGTGGCCAGGTCTATTGCGAAGCTGCGCGGGGTGCTGATCGTCTGCGGCGAGACGTTGGGGGCCGTGGGAGAAATTGAATTGACCCCGCTCTCAGGAGAGAGACCATGAGCAGCAAAAAACGGCCGAAGAAACATTCTGCGATGACGGAGAATCGTACGGTTGAACGGCGCCAGCTGGTATTTTACCTGCGGGTGTTCGACCTGCACAGCAGAGAAATTATCGGTCATCTCACCGATATTTCAACGGCGGGCCTGATGCTTGTCAGTGAGCGGGAAATAAAAAAAGATGCGGTCTACGATGTTCGCCTGATTCTGCCCAAGGAGGTGTCGGGCAGAACCGAGCTGCAGCTCAAGATCAAGTGTGCCTGGTGCCGTCCGGATCCCCTCCCGGAGTTTCATGTCGCCGGTTTTGCATTTGTCGAAATAGATCTTGAACAGAAAAAGCTGATCGATGCTCTGAACGCCGAATTCGGCCGCCAAGACAGCCCGAGCGCGGATCATTCCGACCGCCCGGCCTGCAATCTTACCCACACTACCGGGCGATAAATAACTCATCCCGGGGAGACAATACTCATTGTGGCCCCTCCCTTTTCCAGTTCAGGGGGCTGCCAGCTCTGCTCGGGCTTCCACCACCAGCTGGTCTTTATGCGCTTCGGTGAAGCGGTCCACGTCGTCTTGCCAGGATGAGAAGACGGATACCCTCCGGTCGTCGAGCACCTTGTTGCGCAGAATCGAATTAGCAGGCCGGTGGGCAGGGGTGGGGTAGTCCTCGGTGGTGCAGGGAACGAAGGAATGCGCCACGCCCATCCGGTCGAGAAAATAGCAGGCAGCCTCGTACCAGCTGGAGTAGCTGTCCGAGGTGGCATGCACGATGCCGCCTAGGGTGCTGTCGAGAAGCGTCTCGATCTGGGTCGCCAGGGTCAGCGACCAGGTCAGCGAGCCGAACTGATCGTTGACGATGGTGAACTTTCTGGCGGGATCTGACAGCGCCAGCCGGAGCATGGTCTTCAGAAAGTTCGGTCCGTTGGCCGAGTAGAGCCAGGCCGTGCGGAGGATCAGCGCCCCGGGGCAACTGGCCTGAAGATGCTGTTCCCCGGCCAGTTTGGAGCGGCCATATTCGGACAGCGGGTTGACCGGATCGTCCTCGACATAAGAATGCGGGACTTCCTTGGTACCGTCGAATACGTAGTCGGTGGAGATGTGGATGACCCTGGTGCCGTGCGCCGCGGCAATCTCACCGAGGTTGCGCGGCCCTTCTGCATTGACGCTCCAGGCCGCCTCTGTCTCGGTCTCGCACTTATCCACCGCCGTGTAGGCGGCGCAATTGATCACCACCTGCGGTTGGTGGGCGGTCCAGGCCTGGCTGAGGCTCTGTCGGCTGGTGATATCTATTTCAGGGAAATCGACGGCAACCACATGATGTTTGCCTGACAGTTGTCTGGTGCAGTCAACGCCAAGCTGGCCGTCACTGCCGATGATGAGGATAGTCATGTATCAGCGCTCGTTTTTATGTTCTTCCACGATTTCCATGATGTACTGACCATACTGGTTTTTCAGGGTATCATGGGCCAGTGCGGCCAGGTCGTCGAGAGTGATGTAACCGAGTTGATACGCAATCTCCTCGATGCAGGCAATTTTCAGGCCCTGACGCTCTTGTACGGCCTGCACGTAGCTGGCGGCCTGCTGGAGCGATTCGTGGGTGCCCGTGTCGAGCCAGCAGAAGCCGCGTCCCAGCGGCTCCACCCGCAGATTGCCCTGCTCCAGATAGGTGAGGTTGACGTCGGTAATCTCCAGCTCCCCGCGGGCCGAGGGCTGCACCTGTTCGGCGATGGACACCACCTGATTGTCATAGAAGTAGAGCCCGGGGACCGCATATTTCGATTTTGGCACCTGTGGTTTTTCTTCGATCGAGACCACGTTGTTGTCTTCGTCAAATTCAACCACACCGTAACGCTCAGGGTCCCGCACCAGATAACCGAAGATCAGGCCGCCGGACTGCAGCGCGGCAGATTGTGCCAGAATCGAGGTGAATTTGGGACCAAAGAAGATGTTGTCGCCCAGAATCAGACAGACCGAGTCGCTGCCAATGAATTGCTTGCCGATCAGAAAGGCCTGGGCCAGACCCTCGGGGGCCGGCTGCACCTCGTAGCTGATATTCAGACCGAGGTGGGCGCCGTCTCCGAAGAGCTCCTGGAAATACGGCAGGTCATGGGGGGTAGAGATAAGCAGTATGTCTCTGATGCCGGCCAGCATGAGTACCGAGAGCGGGTAATAGATCATCGGTTTGTCGTAGACAGGAATGATCTGCTTACTGATGACCTTGGTGAGCGGGTAAAGTCTGGTGCCGGTGCCGCCGGCCAGTATTATTCCTTTCATATGGGCTAACCTGCGAGAATTTCTTTACTAGAGAACGCGGATAAG
>JARFQM010000085.1 GCA_029287755.1 Desulfofustis sp.
CTCGAAGGGGATATGCCGGAGCAGACCGTTGGCCTGCAGAACGTGCTGCAGCGAACCGTGACACATATGCAGTCCTCCGGCCGTGAAGAGATCGGCATCGGCGACATCCTTGCGGCCATCATGGAACAGGAGGACTGCCTGGCTGCACAGATCCTCCAGAGCGAAGGTTTGTCCCGGCTCGATGTTCTCAACTACGTATCCCACGGCATCACCCGGGTGCCGATGCAGGATGACGTTTCCGGACAGCCGGAGCCAGATGAACGGACCAGACAGGCGCCGGGGGAGAAGAAGACCAAGAAGGTCAATCCACTCGAAGCCTTTACGATCAACCTTCTCGAACGGGCGGCCAAAGGCAAGATCGATCCTTTGGTTGGCCGGCAGACGGAGCTGGAAAGGACCATTCAGATTCTCTGCCGCCGCCGCAAGAATAACCCGGTGTTGGTCGGCGAGCCCGGTGTCGGCAAGACCGCTATCGCCGAAGGCCTGGCTTTACGTATCCTCGATAACGATGTCCCGGAGCTTTTGCAGGACGCTGAACTTTTTGCCCTGGATATGGGCGCATTGCTGGCCGGGACCAAGTATCGCGGGGATTTCGAAGAACGCCTCAAGGCCGTGGTCCAGGCCTTGTCAAAACGTCCCCGGGCAATTCTCTCGATCGACGAGATCCATACGATTGTCGGCGCCGGCGCGACCAGCGGCAGTTCGCTGGATGCAGCCAACATCCTCAAGCCGGTACTCGGCACCGGAGAGCTTCGCTGCATCGGCTCAACGACTTACGAAGAATACAAAAACCTCTTTGAAAAAGACCGCGCCCTGTCGCGACGTTTCCAGAAGATCGATGTCATGGAGCCGAGTGTCGATGAAACCGTCGAGATCCTTGAAGGACTCAAAGGCTATTACGAAGAGCACCATGGCGTGAAGTACACCCCTGCCGCCCTGGAAGCTGCCGCCATCCTCTCTGCCCGGCATGTCAACTTCCGCCGCCTGCCGGATAAGGCGATCGATGTTATCGATGAGGCCGGCGCCAGGCTGCGGCTTTATCCGCGCAAGCGCTCGACCATTGGTGTTGCGGACGTCGAAGCGGTCATCGCCAGCATGGCGCGCATCCCGGCACGCAAGCTGGCACAGTCAGACCGGCGCAAGCTGAAGGAACTTGACACGTCCCTCAAACGACAGGTTTACGGTCAGGAGCAGGCGCTCGAACAGCTCTGCCAGGCGATCCGCCGGGCTCGCGCCGGATTGGGGCAGCCGGAAAAGCCCACCGGCTCGTTCCTCTTTACCGGACCGACCGGGGTTGGCAAGACCGAGGCTGCCAAACAGCTTGCTGCGCAGATGGGCGTGGAGTTCCTGCGTTTCGACATGAGCGAGTACATGGAGAAACACGCCGTCTCCCGCCTGATCGGTTCTCCTCCCGGCTATGTCGGTTTCGAGCAGGGTGGCCTGCTGACCGATGCCGTGATCCGCAACCCCTATGCGGTGCTGCTGCTTGACGAGATCGAAAAAGCCCATCAGGATATCTTTAACATCCTGTTACAGGTCATGGACCATGGCAGCCTGACCGACAATAATGGCCGCCAGGCCAATTTCCACAACGTCATCCTGATCATGACCAGCAATGTCGGGGCCCGGGAGATGAGCAGTGCACCGATTGGTTTCGGCGGTCGCCTGCCCGGAGAAGCGCGCCATGAGGTCGAAAAGACCTTCTCGCCGGAATTCCGTAATCGCCTCGATGCGATTATCGCTTTTCGTGCGCTTGACGAAGATGTCATGACCCGCGTGGTGGACAAGTTCATCCGTCAACTGAAGGGCTCATTGTCGGAACGCAAGGTTACCCTGACCCTGACCGACGGCGCCCGCCGCGACCTGGCTCGCCGCGGATATGATCCGGTGTTCGGTGCTCGCCCACTGGGTCGCCTGATCGAGAATGAAATCGGCAACCTGCTGGCCGACGAAATCCTCTTCGGTCGCCTGACCGGTGGCGGCAAAGTCCGCATCGGCTGCAAATCAGGCAAACTCTATTTCAAGTATTCCTAGTCGTCAGCCGATGGGGCTGAAATCTAGTGAGTCATGCGTAGTATGGCTTTGCCAGCCCCCAGCCCCCAGCCGCTGTAGTCAAATGCCTGTCTTCCGCCTCACCGATGAACTGATTTTCCCCGACCCGAGGTTGGCGACGCGGGAAGGGCTGCTGGCTGTGGGCGGCGACCTTTCACACGAGCGCCTGCTCCTCGCCTACCGGACCGGCATCTTCCCCTGGTATGGTGAAAATGAACCGATCCTCTGGTGGTCGCCCGACCCCCGCTGTGTGCTTTTCCCGCAGGAGATTTACGTGTCACGCCGTCTCGAAAGGCTGATCAGGCAGCGGCGTTTCCAGCTGACCAGCAACCGGGCCTTTGCCCAGGTCGTCGCCAGCTGTGACGATGTCCGTGTTAAGCATGGGGAGCAGACCTGGCTGATTGCGGAAATGCAGGAGGCCTACCAAAAATTACATGAACTCGGTTTTGCACATTCCGTGGAAGCCTGGGAGGATGACGAACTGGTCGGCGGCCTTTATGGTGTTGCTCTGGGGAAGTTTTTCTTCGGCGAGTCGATGTTCCATCGCCGGACGAATGCCTCCAAGTTGGTCCTTGCGCAACTGGTTCGCTACCTAGACAGAGAGGAATTCATCCTGCTGGACTGCCAGGTTCCCAACCCGCATCTGGCGAGCATGGGGGCCATCGATATCCCCCGGGACGATTTTCTTGAACTCCTGAGCAATGGCGGTTTGGGCCCAAGTGGAAGATCAGAGAAGGTTGTTC
>JARFQM010000321.1 GCA_029287755.1 Desulfofustis sp.
GGCAGACACGAGGTGTTGAATCCGAGCCCGGTCACGCCTTTAATCATGGCGGCGATCATATAGGCAAGCAGAATGAAAAAATAATCACTACTGTCCACTACTATCTCCAGGGCGGCGACTCATCCATTTCGTGTGTTCGAACTCGTTCTGGAAGGATGGCCGCCTCATCCCGAATTACCGGCAACCATTTGATATCCTCGCAGAAAAAAACATCATATACAAACAAAAAAAGGGCGTTTCTCCGAAGAAAAACGCCCTTGGTCCATTCTGGCTCCCCGGGACGGACTCGAACCGCCGACAGGGTGGTTAACAGCCACCTGCTCTACCAACTGAGCTACCGAGGATCTCGACTGTCTCACAACCGTCTGATTTCACAGAAGATCGCGATAATATCACGGAGCCGATCTCGCACCTAAGTGGTTGATTTTACGACAATCGGTTTCCGTAAAGTAGGAGGGGAATATATCTTGTGAGACTAAGGCTGTCAACTTATTTTTCCCCCTCCGAGCCCCCCGTCTGCCTAAGCAATAGTGTGCTCGAGAAGAATTTTCAGGCCGATCAGGATAAGAATGATACCGCCGATAATTTCTATTTTACCTTCAAAAAGATGACCCACCTTTCGTCCCAGAATGATACCGCCATGAGACAATCCGCCGGTCACGAAGCCGATTACCAGTGCCGGGGTCAGTATGGTGATGTTTAATAAGGAGAAACTCAGGCCAACAGCCAGAGCATCGATGCTGGTTGCAAGCGACAGCAGCAGCAGTCGGCCGCCGGACATGGCGGGTTCGATCTCCTCGTCTTCTTCAAGCCGGCCGGCTTCATAAATCATTCTAACCCCTATTCCCGCCAGCAGCCCGAAAGCGATCCAGTGATCATAGGCGGCGATATAGTCCCGGAAGCCAAGACCGGCCAGCCAGCCGATTATCGGCATGAGCGCCTGGAACAAGGCAAATGAGGCGGCAATGGTCAGGGTCTGGCGCAGGCCCATCTGTTTGATGGTCACACCGCACGCCACCGACACCGCGAAGGCGTCCATGGCCAAGCCGACGGCTATGACGAAAATCGAAAAAAAGTCCATTGAGATTGAAACTTTACCCGGTAGAGGATGCTAGCGCGCGGGAAATGGTTCCATGATTTTAGTCACTGACCGGTTCAGGTTCCTCAGGGCGGTCTGCTCGGGCTGGTCCTCTTTGATCCGGCCGCTGCCGCTGCCGCGCCAGATCAAGCGCTTGGTTTTTGGATCGACGATGTCGATGATGATTGTACCCTCTTCATATTCGAGAATTTGCCGCGGGGACTCGGGGTTTAATACCGGATCACGGTACAAGGTTCCGTATCCATAAGGAGCATAGAAATGATCTATGTTCTCCTTCTTAATTTTCTGTTCTATGGCTCCGAACCAGGCGACCAGAAAATCGGCCTGCTGCTGGTCGGCCATTTCATACCCTTTCGCTGATAGTGACTGCTCCACCGCCGTACGGACCGTTTCCCGGACGCTGGGATCATTTAACCTGACATCTGCAGCCGGTTTGTCAACATCGTGCAGCCAGCCAAAAGTCTTAAGTGCGCCAAAGTCTGCTGCACTGTCAATCTCACTGCCGGTCTGCAGCTGCGTACATCCGAAAACGGTTAAAAACAAAAGCGCCAGAGCAATACGTCTCATCATCTCCATCCTCGATCTAGTTTCCCAGCAGTCCCCTGATGGTCTTCATTGCTTCTTCCATCTCCAGCTGGTCCTCTTCAGGAATCGCCGGCTGTCCGCCAGGCGGCCCTCCCATGAATCCCTGCTCTTTCTTTCTGATGATCTCGGGATCCTTGAGGGCGGCTATGGTCTGCTGCGCGATAATCTGCGCCATCTGATCGGCTTCCTTGTCATGCTGCACAGCGATCCCCTGTGGAAGCTCGAAATATGTCTTATCAGCCCCGCCCTTTTCAATCGAAGTGGCCACACTTCTTATTTTGATCCCCATCAGATCGGTCTCCGACACAAGGCTTATCCCGGTGCCGTGAATGGAATACACCGTCGACCCGAGCCCCGTCGTTTTATCACAGTAATAGCCTAATATCTCCTCTACGTTCTGCTCTACGCTGCCCTGTAGGCCGCCCATGAAGACATTGCCCATGTGGAGGACATTTTCTTCTACTTTCTGCTTGTCGGCAGCACTCAGTTTATCGTATTCCTCGCTCATCAGTTTCTGCGGATTGATGGATTTGCTGCCCGTCCTTTTCTGAAGATCGAACGAGTATATCCAATCCGGGGTGGTTATTTCGATCGAGCTGCTTTTCTGGATAAGGCCGAGGATCGTCCTGCTGGTCTCACGATGTCGCGCCGTGTGGCTGCCAAAATCTTTTATATAGAGCACTTCACGGCCTGATTCCATACCGCTGATCTCATAGGTTATTACTGCTTGCTCAAACGGCAGTTTAGCAGACCATGGGTTGGATGCTGCCACGGTCAGTGAAGGGGCAAGCAGAAAAAGAGCTGCCACGACCAAGCTATTTTGTTTCATAACAGCAAGTCTCTCCTCGGTTTTGTACTGAGATAGCACCGCTGCCGCTCATAGGCCGCCGCGGAGCAGAAGGCTCTCTTGATAAGACTTTCTCCACCTCTATGAGATATTTTAGCACTGTAAAACAAAAATTATTATAAACAATCAGACCGGCCCCAACGGCAATCTATTCCACCAGGAGATTGGCGGCACCTGCCGTGCGGTTATCTACCTGGTGTGACTGAGGATAAAAGAGGCAACGACCTCCCGCACCCGCGGCGCCACGGAGGAGCTGTCTCCCGTGATGATATTGTGCCTGGCGCTGGAAAACCTCAGCAGTTCCTTATTTTCGCTCCCGATTTTCTCATACACTTTGATGCTGCTCCGGGGACCAATTATCTGATCTTCATCGGAGCTGACTATGAGTGCCGGGTGGGTCAGGTGTTTGAGTCTGTCCCGGGTGGTGTCAAGCAGCGCGCCAACCTGATCGACGCCGGCGATCGGGTTGCGGTGATAGTTTATATCACTGTTTTCCGGTTCGAAATCAACAAACTTCTGGCCGCCCTGATTTCTTTTCCAGCGGGAAAGCAATCGATTCCAGATATCCATGGACGGCATGAATCGCCTGGAATAATCCTGTAAAACGTAGGGCGGGCATACGGCGACCACTGCAGATAAATGGTGCACATATGACCCCAGTTCCAGCACCAGCATTCCCCCAGCCGAGAAGCCGACCATAGCCACCTGGGCGCAGAGTGCACTCATAAGCGCGTAGCCCCGTTCGACGGCAGATCGCCAGTCGGGCAGGCTTTTTTGGGAGAGCAGCGCCGGGTCCGTTCCATGTCCCGGCAGCCTGATGCCGTAAACCCAGAAGCCCTTTTTCCTCAACATTGTTGCCATCTCTCTCATCTCCTGGGGAACAGAAAGATAGCTGTGGACGAGCACAACCCCTGCCCGGCGGGAACGAACCGGCAGCAGGTAAGAAGTGGAAAACCGCCGGTCGATTTCGCTTCCCGATTGACACTCAGCCAGTTCTTCTTTGAACAGCTGTTGATCAAAGGAATAGAGGCTTTTCGCTATCCGCAGACGGACCAGCCAATCCGGCATTGAACCAATGCTTCCGAGCAGTTTCTGCACCTCTTTCAGCGGCTCGAGTTCATTGGCGATCACTTCACTGGGATTGGCGATCCGGGCCTGATGGAAGGCGGCGGACTCAAACCACTTGTCTTTGTGCTTCCTGAGCCGGTTCTCCTCAGCGATGAGACATTGAGATTCCAGGCCAAGATCGAGGAAGCTGCTGATTTTCTGGTAACGATCATCGGTGAGCAGGTGCACCTGATCTTCAGCCAGCGAGTGGTGTAAGGAGGTGCGAAGTTGCTGATTTTCCTGCAGCGCGCGGGCCGCCAGATAGGCGTGGCGCGCCAGATCAATGGGGTCAAACGGGGAAAAGGACCGCTTCCGCAGCAGAAATGCCAGGATATGATCATGATTTATCGTGGTTGCCGAATAGATCCTCTCCATGTAGATCTGCATCATCCGGCGAGAAGAGTTCTTGAAATAGGCTACCAGGTCAGGATTACTATTAAAACCCTCCTGCACCGGGTTTTCCAGAAGTGAAGTGACGACGCCGTGGTGCATATAATCAGCCGTATCGAGCGGCTTACCGAAGCGTATGTCAATATCAACGCCTTCCAGAAACATTGTCCCCTCAGCCATCAATTCCTCAAGCATCCGCTCAGATGGATCTTTAACGAATCGTGCGGCGAGCTCCGACAAGAAGTTGTCATGGGCCCGTATGGGGTAGTAGGTAAGATTTACCGGCAGGACCTTGACGCTATCGGAGTCGATTTCATCTGCTGCACTGCAGCCCAGGTGTCGGCGGAGCCAATGGTTTTCACCGTTGTTGTCCAGGCGATGAAGTATAAGGATGCGTCTGATTATTTCGGCACGAAGGCCGAGCATCGCCGCCCCGGTGTGAGGAGCACGGGCCTCATCGTCGTCACCGACGACAAACTCCTTGCCCCTGATCAGCTTTTTGTTCTTGACCATTCTCCCTTCTGGAAAAATGATCCAATTGGCTTTGGAGGTGATCAAGGTTCTGATGATCAACTCATCGCGCTGGGGATTCCGGGTGGACACCACCCCCACGCGATCGAAATACGATTTCAGGGCGCCCTGAAACAGCGAGTCGCTGGCCAGTGACCAGATAGGCTTGTGGGTCAACTGATAGAGATAGTAAGGAAGTAGAAGGGTTTCCAAACGGGTAAAATGGTTGATTACGAAAATGACCGGCCCGCGTGGGAGGTGAGAATCGTTGTGCACCCTGCTGGATGCTTTGACCAGCCTGGCCAGCGTTTTAAGGCCAAGCTCAGTCGTGAAATAGGCAGCTCTGTTCATAGCCTCCCTGTTCTCCAGTTAACCCGTCTGCATACTAAAAGTAATCGCTGAAGATAACAAGCAGATCCAGGTTCAGGACGTCGTAATCCAATGACGGACGAAGCCCCTGCCCGTCTCTGGCAAAGCAGGGGCTGCAAGACTGCTACTGGAGGCTAGGGACAGAGATCAATTGGTTTGCATATCGGCGATGAAGGCGTTGGACGATTCTATCGCTTCATTCATGCGCCCGATCAGCTTGTCGATTTCCAGTTCCAGGCCGGCAAACTCATCCTGCAATGAGCCGATGGCCTGGGCGTTGAGATTGTGTTTGAGAAAGAGCACGTTGTCCCTGAAAATGCGCAACACCGGTTCCATGCTCTTCTCGGCCTCCTGCATGTGCGACAGCATCTCCTCATAGCGGGCCTTGGTATTATTCAGCTGTTCTTTGCTGGCCCGCGCCAACTCTTTATTTTCATAGAGCTTGATCTCGTCCGCCCACTCATCGAAAAGTGCCTCGGACACTGCTTCCACCTTGTCAATCCTGTCGCTTACCTTGTCGGCAATGGCCACGCATTCCTCGTATTCATCATTAAGTTGTTCATACGCCTTTTTCAGGTCGGTCTCCTCCAGCGACACCACCGAATTGAACTGCTCGAGAGCCGATTTGAACTGCTCCTGGGCATCCTGCTGGGTGTCTCTTGCATTCTCAACCCGATCAACCATAATGTCGCGCTTGTGGACTCCCACGGTTTCCATGGCGCTGTAATAAGGGTTGGAGCAACCTGTGAGCAGCACCAATGCAGCTGTAAAGAATGCCAGGCAGAGATGAATATGGGTGTGTCGAGCCATGGCCCATCCTCCGGTTATGAGATTATTGTAAATGGTGATCCAGGATATGGTTCGGTCACCAGAACCCTAAAACAAGGTGCGTGGCGGTGCAAGAGTGCAGCCTTATTTTACCCCTATTTGATCAGCCGCGGTGCGTCATATCTCTGTTGCCGCACTTGTCAATGAGGGTAATACAGGATAGTCTTGATAAGCAGCAATCTCACTTCCAGACTGCCGTTCGGAATCGAATTGATGAATAGATGAAGATTCCCAGCCTCTCACCCAGAGTCGGAGCCGCTGCCGGCTATCTCCTGTGCCTCGCGCTGGTCCCTGTGTACGTGAATATGTTTCCAATCTGGAAATATCTTTCGACCAGGTTCGGAGACACTATTTTTATTTTTCTGCCGGCGGCTATTCTATTGCTCTTTTTGGGCGTCATTCTTCTTCTGTATTGCAAATTTGGCAAAGCCGCCCCATCGATACGCAAGACACGCGTTACTCTGGGAATTCTGCTCTGCTGCATTGGTCTGCTGAGCAGCGATCCCGAATTTCCTGTCAAGCGCATTCATGTTGCCGAATATGCCTTTCTCTGCCTGGTTGCCCGCTACGCCATGTCCCATTTTGTTCACGGTCCGGCGCTGTTCTTTTTCTCTGCGGGTTTCGGCACAATCCTGGGCGTCCACGACGAATTCCTGCAAGGTTTTCATCCGGCGCGCACCTATGGGCTTCGCGACATGACAGTGAACCTGCTGGGCAGCTTCGGAGGCGGACTGATCTGGCACGGGCTCCATCTCTTCTCCCCCGGCAGAGGATCATCCTTCGGCAGAGTGGACGCCTTCTTCCTCTGCTGGTTGTCTGCCTCTGTGCTGCTGCTGGTCTGGCCGGTGGTATTTTTTCGCGGCCTGGTGATCGAAATCTGGGTCACCCTGCCGCTTCTGGCGGCCCCTGTCTATTATTTCTCCTTCCAGGATAGGTTTACCAGGGAGCATATCCATGGCATTACCGTTATCGGTGCGGCCGCCGTCGTCCTCGCCGCCTATCCGCTGCTGACGAGGGTGCCTGGGATCGTCTTTTATTGATGAACACACACAAGTGATGCGACACGGTCGATGAATGTGATGAACAGGACGAAAAGTAGATACGGCGGAGGGCTCGTTGCAGGGGTCCTTGCTCTGAGCATTGTCCTCTGGCTGCAGGGCTTGCTCAGCTCGCAGATTTATGACCCGAAGGTGCGTCGTGCCAAACAAACAGCTGCCATCCTGGCCAGGGACGCAGGGGCGGAGCGCAGCACCGAAGTGCAGCTGGCCCGAGCCTACTGGCTGAGATATGAGGACGTCCGAACCCACCCCATATACGGGGAAGACGGCCCTCTTGGCATAACTGGCGCGGGCGAACATTACCGGCATCACGGACGCCGGGAAGGACGAATTTACGCTCCGGTTGCCGTAGGGGAAGATCCGAAGCGGGAACGGCTTCTGGCCGAAGCATACTGGGACCGCTATCCGGAAATCGCTGCCAGTCAGATCTGGGGAAGGAAAAGCGCGCTGGGTATTCTTGGTCCCCGCGATCATTACCGCTATGTCGGCAGCCGGCGCAAGATGCTCTGGGGGATTCCCGAAACAGAGGCGGTTGAGGCGCCGCAGACCATTCCCAGAAAACCAAATTAGCGGTTGACTTTGAAGTGTATTAGATGCAGAGTTTGAGGGCACTCAAATCACAGCCATACCCCAACCATCACCAGGAGATACGCCCAGATGAAGCGGTTTCTTATCTGTCTCAGCCTGCTCATTTTTTGTAGTGCCACCAGCGCCGCCCACGCGGCGACGATCAAACTCGGCGTCGTCACCAAACCGGGATCAGCCCAGAACATCGTCGCCGAAAAATTCAAAGAGCTTATCGAACAGCGCTCGGATGGAGAACTCGAGGTAAAAATATTTCACTCCGCCTCTCTTGGCAACGAAACGGAAATTCTCCAGCAGATTCAACTCGGTACAGTTGAACTGGGAGTGATCACCTCGGGACCGTTTGACAGTTTTGATCCGATCGTCAGGGTCATCGATTACCCGTTTCTGTTCAAGGATCACCAGCAGGCCGACCAGATCCTTGACGGACCCCTCGGCGCGGAAATCCTGACCAGTCTCGAAGGCTCGGGCTTTAAGGGGCTCTGCTTTTCTGAAAACGGCTTCCGCAACCTGACCAACTCGAAAAAAGCGGTGGCCAGACCCGAGGACATCGAAGGGCTGAAAATCAGAGTCATGTCCTCCGCCCTGCATAAATCGATCTGGCAGACCTTAGGTGCAAACCCAACCCCCATGCCTTGGCCCATCTACACAGAGCTGGAACAGAAAGTCATCGACGGCCAGGAGAACCCGCTCTGGGTGCTCGAAGTATACAAGTTCTACGAAATCCAGAAATATATGACCCTCACCCGCCACGTCTACTCGGCTCACATCGACGTGGCTTCGCTGACCTGGTGGAATTCGCTCGATGAAGACACCAGGACGCTTGTGCAGGAGGCCATGTGTGAAGCGGCCAAGTATCAGCGCAGCGACAACCGGGCGAAAAACGAAGCCCGTCTGGTACTGCTCAAAGAAAAAGGCATGCAGGTCGAAGAGCACCCCGATATCGATGCCTTCAGGAAGCAGGTGGCCGGCCTCAAAGACATCGATCTGTTTTCCGAACCGAAGGTTCACGATCTACTGCAAAAAGTGCTAGAACAGACCAGGTAGCGCCATGGGGCGTCACACGGCAGGCACCATCGAACGGTTAAGCAGCGCCTGCAACCGCTATGCAGAATGGTTCCTGCTCCTGCTCGGTAGCACCATGACGGCAACCGTGATTCTCCAGGTATTCTGCCGTTATGTGCTCAATCACTCCTTGTTCTGGTCGGAAGAACTGGCCCGCTATCTGCTCGTCTGGCTCACCTTCATCGGTGCAACGGTCGCCTATCACCGCTCCATGCACCCCGGCGTCGATGTTATTTTCAAACGGCTGGAGCGCAAGAATCGTTACAGAATCAAGCGGCTGGTGCACCTGGTTTCCCTCATATTCTTTCTGATCATGATCTGGTATGGCTGCAGCTTTGCCTACTTTATCAGGGTGCAGACCACCCCCGCACTGTCTTTGCCGAAGTGGCTGATATTTGCGATAATCCCACTCAGCGGTCTGATCTTCACCCTACACGGCGTCGCCTTTCTGTGGAGAAAACCTCAGGATCCGCCCTCCTCCGGCGGTAGACCATGAGCGCTGCGCTTCTTCTCGTTCTGCTGTTGGTTCTTTTCCTTTGCAACACCCCCATTGCCATCGCCATTGGGGTTGCCTCCATCGGCGCCATCGCGATCACCGGCGACCATTCGCTGATGGTGGCAATCCAGAAGATGTTCGGCGGCGCCGACTCCTTTCATCTGATGGCCGTGCCGCTGTTTATGTATGCCGGTCTGATCATGGAGAAAGGGGGAATCAGCCAACGGTTGATCGACCTGGCCAATGCACTGGTTGGCTGGCTGCCTGGAGGGCTGGCTGCAGTCACGGTGGTTTCGGCCATGTTTTTCGCCGGTATCTCAGGCTCTGCAGCTGCCGATACCGCGGCGGTCGGGGCCCTGCTCATTCCGGCCATGAAGAAGTCGGGGTACGACAGTGACTTTGCCGGCGCAGTTCAGGCTGCAGGGGGATCAATCGGGGTAATCATTCCCCCGTCCATACCGATGATCATTTTCGGCTTTCTGACCGGGGCCTCGATCGGCAGGCTTTTCGCCGCCGGCATTCTGCCCGGCATCATGATCGGCTTGTCGCTGATCGTTATTGCCACGATGTTCTCACGTAAATACGGGTATGGAGCCGCCCTGTCATTCAGCTGGGCAAACCTTTTCAGTAATTTTGTCGCCGCCATTCCGGCATTGGGAGCACCGTGTATCATCCTCGGCGGAATTTTAGGCGGTATCTTCACCGCCACCGAATCGGCCGCGGTGGCGGTGTTCTACTCCCTGGTTGTTGGTTTTTTCATCCACCGGGAACTCGCCCTCAGAGATTTGAGCTCGATTTTTATCGAAGGCTCGGTGATCGCCGCGATCGTCATGTTCATCATCGCCACCGCTTCAATTTTCAGCTGGGTTGCTGCCATCGACGACATTCCCGGAAGGTTGGCGGGAGGGTTGTTGAAGGTATCTGAAAATCCGGTTGTACTATTGCTTCTTATCAATCTGGTGCTGCTGATTGCCGGCACCTTTGTGGAAACCACGGCAGCCCTCATTCTGCTGGTGCCGATGATCATGACCCTGGTGCCCTCGCTGGGCATCGATCCCGTGCAGCTTGGAGTCATTGTGGTCACTAATTTGGCCATCGGCATGCTTACTCCGCCGATGGGCATCTGTCTGATCGTTTCCGCCTCGATATCAGGAGCATCTATCGGAGCCATCAGCCGAAGAATCCTTCCTTTTCTGTTGATCCTGCTGGTGGATCTGCTGATTATCACTTTCTACGCACCGCTGACCACCTGGCTGCCGCACCTGCTTTTTGGACCTTGAGACCGGGGCTTTTCGGGACCTTGTCAGATGCCAGCCATCTTCAAAAGATAGAGGCAGGCCGACCTTATCATGTGGCCCGTTTTTACCCATGAAAAAGTGCGCTTGTTGTCAAATATCCGCAGATTGCCTATCATGTGACAGAAGAGAATCCATACCTCTGGAGACAGCCATGCATCCGCTTACCAGCTATCAGCCGCCCGATTTCGATACCGCACCGTTTGCAGACAGTCCCACTGCTCAACTCGTTCCGGCGCCCGCCGACGGCATCGCCCCGAAGCAGTTTCACGCCACCTCCAATTTCCCCGAATACGTGAAGCTTGAGGGATCCGTCTGGGTACTTGCCCCGGAAAGCCGGATGGACGCCGTTCTCGTTGTCGACCAGGGCCAACTTCGGGTGGTCGAACCGCGCAACCTCAAGAAAGACGACCAGGTCGTGGTCGGCCGTACCGAAAATGGAGAGCACGGCATCTTCGTTCATGCCGACGGCTTCGTGCAGCCCGAGGAATCTGAAGACAAGTTTACCTTTCGATCCCGGGGCACCAGGGAAACCCCCTTTTCCCGTTCCTACGACGATCTCTATACCATTCTCAGGTACGATCGCGACCATGGCCACATCGTCTGGGTACTGGGGCCTGCGGTCAGCTTTGACAAGGACAGCCGGGAATCCATGCAGGGACTGATCGAGGCCGGCTACTGTCATGGTCTGATGGCTGGAAACGCCCTGGCAACGCACGATTTGGAAGCGTCCCGCTTTGGGACCGGGCTCGGTCAAGACATCTATAACCAGCAGCTGGTGCCGCTCGGTCACTATAACCATCTCGACGTGATAAATGGTGTTCGCGCCAGTGGATCAATCGGTGCCTATATCAGCCAGAAAGGGGTTGCGGACGGCATCATCTACGCCTGCGAAAAAAAAGGAGTCCCCTACGTCCTGGCCGGTTCGATCCGCGACGACGGCCCGCTGCCCGGAGTAGCAGGCAACGCCTACGAGGCGCAGGATCAGATGCGCAGCCATGCGCGCAGGGCAACAACGGTCATCGCCATGGCCACCCAGCTGCATTCCATTGCCTTCGGCAATATGACGCCCAGTTACAAAGTCAATCCGGACGGATCGGTCCGACCGGTTTTCTACTTCATTGTCGACATGTCCGAGTTCAGCGCCGATAAACTCGCCAACCGAGGCTCGGCTCAAGCCCAGGCGATCCTTACCAACGCCCAGGACTTTATCGTCAATCTCTGGAACACTCTGCGCCACTAGCCATGGCTGCTGGGAAATCCAGCAGCGAGCGAAAGTGAACTTGAAGGTTGTGGAGTACCATCTGGATCCGTCCCGAGAGCTCGAGCAGAACAAAAGCCGCTTCTGAGACCGTAAATAAAGTTGCAAATTATAGTCTTTCCTGCAAAATAGTAACCTGAAGCAATTCTTAATCAACAATTCTGTTGATCTATCAACCTTCAAGAGGGAGGAACACCATGGAACGAAGAGAGTTTATCAAGACAGCCGGTGCTGGAGCCATTGCCGCTGGGGCCTTGCTAGCCGGAGCTCCCGCCGTACGGGCACAAAACACCATTGAAATTACGATGGTGACCACCTGGCCTCGTGATTTTCCGGGACTTGGCACCGGGGCGCAGCGGTTCGCCCAACGGTTGACTGATATGACCAACGGCCGGATGAAGGTCAACTATTTTGCCGCAGGCGAGCGGGTAAAAGCGTTTGACTCCTTTGATGAAGTGGCATCGGGCAATGCCCAGATGTATCACGGCGCCGAATATTACTGGAAAGGCAAGCACCCCGGGTTTCCCTTTTTCTGCAGTGTACCTTTTGGCTTGACCTATGCCGAAATGAACTCCTGGATCCGATTTTGCGGCGGCCAGGAATTATGGGATGAGCTGGCTGGTGAATTTGGTGTCAAAGGACTCATGTGCGGTAATACCGGCTCACAGATGGGCGGCTGGTTCCGCAAGGAAATCAACTCACCTGACGATTTGAAGGGACTCAAGATGCGTATCCCCGGCCTTGGCGGCGATGTCATGGCCAAACTGGGCGCTTCCCCTGTTTCTCTCCCCGGCGGGCAGATCTATGAAAACCTGATCGCCGGATCGATCGATGCCACAGAGTGGGTCGGACCCTGGAATGACGGGTTTATGAAATTCTATGAAGCGGCAAAATACTACTACTATCCCGGCATGCATGAACCAGGATCCATGCTGGCTTTAGGCATCAATAAAAAGTGGTGGGACGGCCTGTCAAAATCGGACCAATTGATCATAGAAGCCGCCGCATCAATGGAAAATGATGTCATGATGGCTGAATTCAATGCCAGAAACGGAGAGGCCCTCAACAAGCTGGTCACCGAGCAGGGCGTACAGCTCCGTGAATTCAACGATGACATTTATGACGCCTTCGGCGAAGCAGCCGCCGAAGTATACGAAGAGACGAGAAAACACAGTGATCTAGCGGCACGCATCCATGACAGCTTTGCCAAAGCACGTAAAGAAGTCGGAAGCTGGATGAAGATCTCGGATCAGGCTTATCTCAACAAGCGCAACCTGGTGCTTGACCTGTAATCGGCTGGACAAGCGGTGATCAGGCTACGGTACCCCCCGGGGTACCGTAGCTTATGTCTGCAGACGACGTTTCAACGAGCGCTATTTTTCATCTTCACACTGCCCTAGTCATATTAGCTGCGCCCCCATTTAAAACCCGGTTCGCCACTTATGAGTGCATCCACCACTATCGATACTGATACCTCGGCCGGCAGGGCGTTGCCTCATACAGCAAACCATAAGATCACGGTTCTTGCTATTCGCACACTTGCAGTATCGATTGTCGCTGTGATGCTCGTTTTTCTGATCAACAACTATCTGAATTTCGGGCTCCAATGGCCCGGGATGCCAACTTTTTTTGCCCACCAGGGCTGGTTTGGTCTGGAGGCCTTGCGTGACCCTCTGAGCCAGTCCCAGGTTACTAAAGGGTGGCTGCAGCTGTCGAGTTATCTGGGTGCGATAGCGGTTTCAGCCCTCTACGTCATAGTGACGAGCAATCGCGCTCTGCGCGCCGATTCTGATCTATTGAGCAGGTTTGCCGCTTATATCATTCGAGCCTCCTTCTGGATCGTGCTGATTATCGGTCTCGCCGATATCATCATCTCCTTTCTGAGGGTGGAGGAACTGCTGGCGCCGCTGGTCGGCGAGCAGTTGACCGAGGCTCTCGGGCGACCGCAGTATCGAATTATCTATGTGCACTACCCGCTGCTCCTGCTGTCCTGCACGATTGCTTTCTTCAGTCGATCCCTGGGGTTTATCTGGTTGACTCTTCTGGTCGTACTGGCACAGTTTCAGATTGTCATTTCCCGCTTTGTATTTTCCTATGAGCAACCCTTCATGGGGGATCTCGTTCGCTTCTGGTATGCGGCACTCTTTCTGTTCGCCAGCGCCTA
>JARFQM010000330.1 GCA_029287755.1 Desulfofustis sp.
AATGAGAGATTCCTGATCAACTTTGCCGGCAACTGTGCGCTTCGCTTTGCCCCGCCTTTGATTGTCGACAGAACCGATATCGACCGGGTCATTGCGGCGCTCGACCGGGTGTTGGCATCACTGTCTCTCTGAAAGGTACCCTTAGCCCAGCTCCACTCAATCGGTTCACTTGAGTGGAGGCCGAAATTCTTTGCAAATCGCCTTACATCTAGTAATAATGAACATTTCCCTGAGTTTTAGTGGTTGAAGAACAATCAAGCCGTGAGCCTCTCAACGAGCGCGGCCCATCTACACGCAAGAGGAAGTACATGAGTGTGAATAAAATAGTGCTTGCCTATTCTGGCGGGCTCGATACCTCGGTTATTCTCAAATGGCTGATCGAGGAGTATGACTGTCCGGTGATTGCCTACTGCGCCGATATCGGCCAGGAAGAGGACTGGCAGGCGGTGATCGACAAGGGCATGGCGACCGGGGCGGAAAAGGTGGTGATTGCCGACCTCAAGAAAGAGTTTGTCGAGCAGTACATTTTTCCGGCTTTCAGGGCAAATGCCATCTATGAAGGATCCTACCTGCTCGGCACTTCACTGGCCCGGCCGCTGATCGCCAAAGAGCAGGTCAGAATAGCCCGGGCCGAGGGAGCGGATGCGGTCAGTCACGGGGCCACCGGCAAGGGCAATGACCAGGTCCGTTTTGAACTTGGCTATATCGGGCTCGAACCCGGCCTGAAAATCATCGCGCCGTGGCGGGTCTGGGATCTGGACTCACGGACGAAACTGGTCGAATTCGCCAAAAACCATGATATCCCGGTGCCGGTTACCAAGAAAAAGCCTTACAGCTGTGATGAGAATTTGCTGCATATCAGTTTCGAGGGGGGCATTCTCGAAGATCCCTGGAAGGAGCCGGAGGAGGAGATGTTCAAGTTTTCCGTCTCTCCTGAACGGGCGCCCGACAAGCCTACCTACGTGGAGCTCGAGTTTGTGGGCGGCAACCCGGTGGCCATCGACGGCGAGAAGATGGTGTCCTTTGAGTTGTTCTCCAGGCTCAACAAGTTGGGCGGCGCCAACGGCATCGGCCGTCTGGACATGGTCGAAAACCGCTATGTCGGCATGAAATCGCGCGGCGTCTATGAAACCCCTGGCGGCACCGTGCTGCGGACCGCCCATCGCGACCTAGAGACCATCACCCTGGACCGGGAGGTGATGAAAATTCGCGACAGCCTGATCCCCACCTATGCGGACATGATCTACAACGGCTTCTGGTTCTCCCCGGAACGTGAGCTGCTGCAGACCACCATGGATGAGACCCAGAAAACGGTCAACGGCACGGTACGGCTCAAGCTCTACAAGGGCAACTGCATCCCGGTCGGCCGCAAATCAGATCAGTCGCTCTACCAGGAGAGTTTTGCCACCTTCGAGGAAGACGATGTCTATGACCAGGGCGATGCGACCGGATTCATTAGGCTCAACGGATTGCGCCTGCGGCTTCAGGCGTTGCAGAATAAGAAAATTTGAGAAGGACAATGGCAGCCAAGCCCGCTTCAAAGAAAAGCCCCTCTTCCAAGCTCTGGGGCGGCAGATTTGCGGAATCGACCGCGGCTTCGGTGGAGGCCTTCAGCGCTTCGATCGATTACGATTCCCGTCTCTACCGCTATGATATCGCCGGCAGCAAGGCCCATGCGACCATGCTGGCCGACAACGGGCTGCTGTCGATAGGTGAGCTGAAGGCAATTATCGACGGGCTTTCGGCGATTGAACAAGAGATCGACAACAACGAGTTTGACTTCCGGCAGGAACTTGAGGATATTCATATGAATATCGAAAAGGCGCTGGCCGACAGGATCGGTCCGGCAGGCGCCAAACTGCATTCCGCCAGAAGCAGAAACGACCAGGTGGCACTGGATCTTAAACTCTACCTGCGCGACCAATGCGACCTGCTGGTAGAGCTGCTGGACACTGTCCGTCGGGGATTCACCCAGCTGGCAAGGACCTACCTGGGCGCCATCATGCCGGGCTACACCCATATGCAGCGGGCTCAGCCGGTCCTGGTTTCCCACCATCTGCTCGCCTATTTCGAAATGTTTTCCAGGGACCGCGAGCGGCTGCTCGACTGCCGCAAAAGGATCAACATATGTCCGCTGGGCGGGGCGGCCATGGCCGGCACCGGACTACCGATCGAGCGGCAGCAGGTAGCTGAGCTGCTCGGCTTCGACGGGGTCACCGCCAATTCCATGGATACCGCCGGCGACCGCGATTTTGCCATCGAGTTCGTCAGCTGCTGCACCCAGATCCAGCTGCATCTCTCACGACTCTGCGAGGAGCTGGTCCTGTGGGCCGGCAGCGAGTTCGATTTTGTCGTTATCGAGGATACATTCTGCACCGGATCGTCGATCATGCCGCAGAAGAAGAATCCCGACATTGCCGAGCTGGTGCGCGGCAAGAGTGGCCGTGTGGTCGGTTCGCTGATGACCCTGCTGACCATTATGAAAGGGCTGCCGCTGACCTACAACCGTGATCTGCAGGAAGACAAGGAACCGGTTTTCGACGCCGTCGACACCGTGTCGGCCTCTTTGTCGATCATTGCCGAACTTTTGGAAAACCTGCAATTCAATACTGACAAGATGCTCGCAGCCACTCAAAGCGGTTACATGACAGCCACCGATCTGGCCGATTATCTGGTGCTGAAAGATGTACCATTCCGGGAGGCTCATGGTATAGTTGGCAGAATAGTCGGTCATTGCATCGACAAGGGATGTGAGCTGGTGGATTTGACGGTGCAGGAGATGCAGGACTTTTCCCCTGCCATCGACAAGGATGTGTACGAGGTGATCAGCATTGATGGCTCGGTGCAGAGCCGCATATCAACCGGGGGCACAAGCCTGCAGCGCGTCGAGGAAGCGCTGAGTGCCGCCGAAAAACAAGTGGGGATTGCATGATGAGATTCGGATTTGCATCAGCGGTGTTGTGTGCGGTGGTTTTGAGCGTGGCCGGGTGCGGTTTCAAAACCGATCCTGTTCCTCCTCAGAACGTGGTTCCCAGGCCGATCGACGATCTGACCTATGCGATCGATGAGACCGGGGTGACGCTGCGCTGGACCTACCCGGAGAAGTCGGTCAACGGGGACGAACTGACCGAGATCTACTCCTTCGACGTCTACCGGGCGGTGGTGCCGCTCGACGATTTGTGCGAGACCTGCCCGATTCCCTTTGGCGAGCCCACTGAAATACCCGGCGGGGCAACGGCCGATGGCGGCACGAGAAGGGTTGGGGAGTACAATACCTCGCTGCTGCGCCCCGATCACAAATACTTCTTTAAAATGACCTCCAGGATCAGCTGGTGGGCGGCCAGTACAGATTCCAATATCGTTTCCTTCGTCTGGCAGACGCCGCCGTCTGTACCGGCAGGGTTCAAAGTTGAATCAGGCGACGGCCAGGCAGCGCTGAGCTGGCAGCCGGTGACCACGCTGATCGATGGTTCTGCAGCCAAGAAAAAGGTCCTCTACCAGGTAGCGCGCAGCGAGGGAGGTAAAGAATTCGCCCCCCTTGGCGATCCGAGCGGAGCGACGAGTTATGTGGACCGCGGGGTTATCAATGGAAGGACCTATTTTTACAAAGTGCAGAGCCTGATGATGCTGGGCAATGACAAAGTCTCCGGCGGGGTGACCGATATTGTCGAGGCGACACCGATGGACCGCACGCCGCCGGAGGCGCCCACCAGTGTTAGGGCCTCGGCGACGGCTGCGGGAATCAGAGTATTCTGGGATCGTCCCGATGATCCGACCGTGGCTGGTCACCGGGTCTATCGCCGGAACGAGGGGCAGAAAACTGCTGAAATGATCGGTGAAGTCAAGATGCCTTCATCTATTTTCGTCGACAAGTCGGCACCTGAAGGCAGCAGACCGTTTTATTCGGTGACAGCTTTTGACGACGCTGAACCGGCCAACCAATCAAAACCATCTCCCGAGGCGACGGTCAGATAAACTACAGACGGTGCTGCAGTAATGAAGCTGGATTTCCCGATTACGATTACCAAGATGAGCGGGGCCGGCAACGATTTCATTGTTATCGACCATCGGTCCGGATTCATTCCTGAACCATACCAGCCTCAATTCGCCCAGCTCGTCTGCAGGCACAGCTTCTCGGTGGGGGCGGACGGCCTGATCCTGATCGAGGAACATGGTAGCGAAGATTTCTCCTGGCGCTTCTACAACAAAGACGGTTCAGTTGCCGAAATGTGCGGCAACGGCGCCCGCTGCGCTGCGCGTTTTGCCTGGCGCAAGGGGATAGCCGGCCGGCGGATGCGTTTTGCGACCCTGGCCGGGGTGATCGAAGCGGAGCTTATTGGGGAGCAGGAGCATGTCAGGGTTACCATGACCGACCCCTCCGATTATCAGGATTCCCTGCTGATCACACTGGGGGAGAGCGAGAAAGAGGTGTTTTTCATCAACACCGGTGTTCCCCATGCGGTGGTTTTTGTCGACTCTGAAAATCCCCCGGTGGAACACTGGGGTCGGACGCTGCGTTATCACGAGCAATTCGAACCGGCCGGCACCAATGCGAATTTCGTCAAGATACTTGAGGATGACGAGCTGCTGGTGCGCACCTATGAGCGCGGGGTGGAGGCCGAAACCATGGCCTGCGGCACGGGGGTGGTGGCCGCCGCCATTGTGGCCGCCCGCCAGGGGTTGGTTGAGTCGCCCGTGGATGTGACGACCACCGGGGGCGAGCAGCTTGTCGTCCAATTCACCCTGGGGGAAAGCACCGTGGACGACGTCCATCTGCAAGGGCCGGCCAGAATCATATACGAGGCGGAACTGTCGGCAGAAGCGCTTTTGTGATAAAAGTTTGTTTTATTTAAATAAGATCTAATAAATGACAACAGGCTCGCTTGGGAAACGTCTCTTCAAAGCAGCCGATAACTTAATAGGAGGTGAAGCCATGGAACGCTTTCACGGCGCGTTAACTGCCCTGGTAACTCCATTTATCGATGGCAAGCTGGATGAGAAGGGGTTGGTCGACCTGATCGAATTTCAAATCGAGAACGGTATTCACGGTATCGTTCCCTGCGGCACCACCGGAGAATCCGCCACCCTTGCTTTCGATGAGCACAAACGGGTAATCGACCTGACGGTCAAAACGGTAAACGGCAGGGTGCCGGTGGTGGCCGGCACGGGCGCCAACAACACCCTCGAGGCGATCGAACTCACCGAGAGTGCCAAAGACAGCGGCGCCGACGCCGTGCTGTCGGTGGCCCCGTATTACAACAAGCCAAGTCAGGAAGGCTTGTACCTCCATTTTAAAACCATCGCCGAGGCAGTGGATATCCCCGTGATACTCTATAACGTGCCAGGCAGGACGGTGATTCATATTCTGCCCGAAACGGTGGCCAGACTGGCACACATTGATAACATCATCGGCATAAAAGAGGCCTGCGGCAGTCTCGAGCAGATCAGCGACGTGATTCGCTTCTGCCCCGACGACTTTATCCTCCTCTCCGGCGACGACTTCACTTCGATGCCCACCGCCCTGATTGGCGGCAAGGGGGTGATTTCGGTTATCTCCAACGTCGATCCGGCCGGCATGGCGAGAATGATGGAAGCTGCCCTGAGCGGCAACCTGGACAAGGCCAATGAAGAACATTACCGGCTCTTTACCATGATGAAGCTGATGTTCAAATCGCCCAGCCCCGGTCCGGCCAAAAAAGCGCTGGAGATGCTCGGCCGCATTCAGGACGGGAGTCCGCGGCTGCCGATGACCCCTGCCGACGATCAGACTACACAGGCGTTGGTGGAGGAGATGAGCAGGTTAGGAATGCTCTAGAAACGGTCCTTTTGTTCAATATCTTCGTTGAGCTCGAAATTTTATCCTCGGAATATTTCAATATATGTCTGTGGTAAAATTTCTCGCGCGCCTCGATCTTGAAACGAAATGACTCGTTTCTGGCCTAGGAGCCTGAATCATTTTGGGGACACAATACTTATCGTGTCCCTCTGCAGAGGGGTAGACGATGATGAAGGTAATCGTGGCCGGTGCGGCGGGCAGAATGGGAAGAAGGATCGGCTATATGGTCGATCAGCATTCAGACCATCAGGGCCGCGGATATCGCCGGGGAGCACACGGTCTATTTTGCCGGTCCCGGAGAGCGCATCGAACTTACTCACCGGGCTCAGACCCGGGACCATTTTGCCCGAGGGGCGACGGTGGCTGCGGGCTGGCTCGAAGGCAAAGCCAACGGGATGTACTCGATGTTCGATGTGCTCGACCTGCAGAACTTCTAAAATCCAGCGCCATTGACAGCAGCAATGGAGACGACCGAAACGGTATTTATCGGCCTGGGTTCCAATCTCGGTGACAGTGCCCAACTTTTGCGGGAGGGGTGGGAGTTGCTTGGTCGGCGCCAGGGAATCAGCCTGGACACCATCTCTCTTCCCTATCTTTCCTCACCGGTGGGAATGGCAAGCAACTTCTGGTTCACCAATGCCGTCGGCAAGCTGACGACATCGCGCACTGCCGGTGAAATTCTCGATCTTCTGCTCGATACCGAAAGGCGTCTTGGGCGAACCCGGGACGCTATGAAAAAGGGGTATCAGGATCGAGAAATTGATCTCGATCTTCTCTATTTCGGTGCCGCAGTCATCGATACCCCGCGCTTGACGCTACCCCATCCACACAGAAAAGATCGGCTTTTCGTATTGGAGCCGATGGCAGCCATCGCCCCCGAATTCATCGATCCCGAGACCGGGCACTCCATCGCGGAGATGCATCGGCGGCTGACGCAGAGGATTGAATCGGGAAAGATCGAAGCGCAGGAAATCTCCGCAGGGGTCTGGCCCCTCGCCAGCTAGCGCCAGGTGTGCACGCCATCCCCGCCGGCAGGGGTGTTGGCTGCGGGGATGGCCCTCACATCCTCTGGCGGCTGCTCACCAGCCTTGTTTGACCGGCTGCTTTAGACTTATGTCGCTATCTGCGAAAATCCAGGGAAGGTGTCCACAACCGTCGAGAATATTTTACTTTTTCCGTAAAGCGACTATAATACATCATGGTGAAGGGGTGATTTATGCCATCCAAGCCAGTTGCAGCATACATTTAAATGAGGCGCGCACGTGGGTCCACTGAGAATACTGATTCTGGCAGCTCTTTTCTATCTTGGCTACCGCCTGATCAAGTCCAATTTCAGCAAATCAGGCGAAGATCAAAAGAGTGAGGATCAAGAGGCTCGCCACGGCGGCGCCATCACCGACGTGCTCATCGAAGATCCGGTGTGCCACAAGCTGGTGCCCAAGCAGCAGGCCTATACCCTGGAGGCAGAGGACGGAGTCCACCATTTTTGCGGCAAAGAGTGCGCCGACAAGTTTACCGCCGACCGGGAGAAAAGCGGTCCAGATGGATCG
>JARFQM010000444.1 GCA_029287755.1 Desulfofustis sp.
GCGATACGGCCTGTGGTAAATAGATAAGCTGACAAACTAATAGATCATATTGCATAGCTATGGCACTAAGGAAAATAATTGAATACCCCGAGCCCCTGCTCAGGGTCAAAGCCAAGAAGGTGGACACCTTCGACGAGCAACTCAAGATTCTTGTCGAGGATATGGCCGAGACCATGTGGGAGGCGCCCGGTGTCGGTCTGGCTGCCCCCCAGGTTGCCCAGTCGGTACGGGTCATCGTTGTCGATGTCACGAAACCGGGCGAAGAAAAACAATACATGTCCCTGATAAACCCTGAAATAGTGGAACATGAAGGCACCCAACTGGACGAGGAAGGATGTTTGAGCGTGCCTGAGCTCACTGCCCAGGTGCAGCGCTACAAGAAGGTTACCGTCGACTATCAGAGCGAAGACGGTACCGCCAAGCAGCTGATCGCCGAAGATCGGATTGCGGAGGTGCTCCAGCATGAGATCGACCACCTCGACGGCATCCTGTTCATCGATCACCTCTCCCCGCTGAAGCGCAGTCTTTACAAGAAAAAACGCAAAAAAATGCTGGCCCTGGAGCAGACCGGCTGATGGAGCGGCAGCCACTTCGCATCCTGTTCATGGGCACCCCCGATTTTGCGGTGCCGACGCTGGAGGCGCTCATCCAGGGACCCGACGAGATCATAGCGGTGGTGACCCAGCCCGACCGACCGAAAGGACGGGGAAGAAAGCTGGTGCCGCCGCCGGTCAAAGTGGTGGCTGAAAAATACGGCATCGACCTCTACCAGCCCAAAGCACTCAGGTCCGCGGAATTTATCACCACCCTCAAAAGTTATGACCCTGATCTGATCGTCGTTGCCGCCTACGGCAAAATCCTGCCAGAGACGATCATCGAACTGCCCCGGCACGGCTGCATCAACGTGCACGGTTCGCTGCTTCCCCGACACCGCGGAGCCGCCCCCATCCAATGGTCGATCATCAAAGGAGATGCCGAAGTCGGAGTGACCATCATGCAGATGGACAAGGGAATGGACACTGGCAACATCCTGATGAAAGCGTCCATTACGCCCGATCCCGACGAAACCTCCGGAACCCTCTTTCCCAAAATCGCCAGGCTCGGCAGTCATACCCTGATGGATACCCTGGATATGCTGGCCCAGGGCGGGCTGGCCATGATTGACCAGGATGAAAAACAAGCTACCAGCGCCCCCATGCTGAGAAAAGAAGACGGCCTCATCGACTGGTCCAGGTCCGCCCGCGAGATCCACTGCCTGATGCGGGGCCTCGATCCCTGGCCGACCGCGTTTTCCTACCTCGACGGCAGAAAGTTCCAGCTGTTCGGGCCTGAGGTGGTCCATCAGGGCAGCACCAGAAAACCCGGCACCCTGCTGCGCGCCGACCGGGAGGGATTGCTGATAGCGGCCGGCGACACCTGCCTGCTGATCAAAGATATCAAAATGGAAGGCAAGCGGCGGATGGCCGTTGCTGATTTTCTTAACGGCTGGCCCCTGGAACCCGGGAGTGTGTTCGGACCCCAGAGTGATCAGTCATGACCCCGGTTGCCAACACCGCCTATCTTGACTGCTTCTCGGGCATCAGCGGCGATATGCTGCTGGGTGGTCTGCTGGACTGCGGTCTCTCCGAAGAGGCGCTGCAGAACGAGCTGGCCAAACTGGAACTGGAACCCTACCGGCTTGAAATCACCAGGGAAACCCGCCAGTCGATCGCGGCGATATCGGTCCAGGTACACTCGGAGACCGATCAGCAGTTCAGGAATCTGGCAACGATCAGCGAACTTCTCGAACGATCCAGTCTCGATCCCTCAATAAGCACGCGAGCGCTGGCTGTTTTCGAACGGCTGGCCCGGGCCGAGGCCAAAGTCCACGGCAAGTCCATCGCTGAAATCCACTTTCACGAGGTGGGCGCGCTCGACACCATCATCGATATTGTCGGCGTGGTCGCCGGCTTCCACCTGCTTGGCATCTCTTCTGTGCACTGTTCCCCTCTTCCGCTGGGCCGCGGCTTCGTCGACTGTGCCCACGGCACCCTGCCGCTGCCCGCGCCGGCGGTCTGCGAACTGCTGGAGAACATTCCGGTCGAAGGGATAGAAACGAACCATGAGCTGGTCACCCCCACCGGTGCGGCACTGGTTGCCGAACTGGTCGACCAGTTCGGTCCCATGCCGCCCATGACCGTCCTCAAAACCGGCTACGGCGCGGGCGACGCCCCCGGCACAAAAGGCCGTCCCAACCTGCTCAGGCTCATCACCGGACGGACGGAAAAGGTGGCCGAGGCCCAACAGGTCGAAGTGATCGAGACCAGCCTCGACGACTGGAACCCGGAAGGATTTCCCTTTCTCTGCACTAGATTGCTTGCGGCACACGCCCTCGATGTGAATCTCGCCCCCATCCAGATGAAGAAGGGCCGCCCCGGATTCAGGCTGACGGTGATCTGCAGAACCGTAGACGCGCCCTCACTCAAGGAGCTCATTTTCAATGAAACCTCGGCCATCGGGGTGCGCTTCAGGACCGAGCAGCGCATGAC
>JARFQM010000065.1 GCA_029287755.1 Desulfofustis sp.
TCGACTACTCTGGTGGCGATGATATTAAAAAGCGCTTCCCTGGCCCGGTCGGAGGTGGGACGGATGACTTTGCTCCCGGACTGGGGGGAAAAGAATTTACGCCCCCGGGCTGAACCGCTGATGATGCGCATGAATTACCCCAGCTTGTTCTTTGCTATCTGCTGCTGCAGGCTGATACCCGGGGTAACGCGGAGTGCTGACGCTGCAGAGCACACGCGGCACGGTGTGACTAAGCAATTATCCGAGGTAGGCCAACAGACTCTCTCCCGCGATCACCTTGTCGCCGACTTGCACCGTCGGATTGGACTGGCGCGGCAGGTAGAGATCAACCCGGGAACCAAAACGTATCAGGCCGAAACGTTCCCCACGGGTAACCGGGTCACCGGCTTCGAGCCGGCAGATTATTCTCCTGGCAATGAGGCCAGCGATCTGCACCATGGTGATTTGCCTTCGATCTGAGGTGACGATTTTCACGGCGCAATACTCATTGTTCAGGTGTGCTTTTTCGCTGTCGGCGGCCAGAAAGGAACCGGGCACATGGTGCACCTTGTCAACCGTACCTGAAAAGGGAATACGATTTACATGGACATTGAACACGTTCATGAAAATAGAGATCTTGAGCTGTTCGTCTGTACCGAATCTTCCGTCTCTAATCGTTTCCACAAAAATAATTTTACCATCTGCCGGGGAGATGACCCCCCGGTCGATGTGAGGCGTAGTTCTCTCCGGATCCCTGAAGAACATCAGTACGAAGGTGGTGACAGCCAGCAACAGGAGGGTGATGAGCGGATAACCCAGTAACGCGCCGAGAATGGTCAGCAGGGCGCTGTAGGCGATAAAGGGGTATCCTTCAGCGGCAACGGGAATTTTCTCTTGTTTCATCTCAACCCTTATTGTGAGATTCGGCCCCGGGCAAGGGCAATTTTGCCGGTGCGGATATTTTCCTTGATGCCTATGGGGCGTAGGATGTTGATGATCGCTTCGACCATCTCCCGCTCGACGAACTCGCCTTCATCGATGTCGACGACCTTGATTACGTAAATCAGCTTGTGCAGTTGTTTGGTTATCTGCTCGATGATTCCGTTGTGGCCGCTGGTGATAGGCGTCAGGCATGAAACCTTAGAGCCGAGTGTCTCGGCGACACAGAGACTTTCGATGTTGAATCCGCAGCCGCTGAACAAGCCGGTCACTCTGGATAGCACCCCCGGCTTATTCTGGAGCAGCACCGATAAGGCATGCTTCATAGCTTCACCAAGAATAATTGCAGTACCGAACGCGAATCTGTATTTAGACCAGCAGCATTTCAGTGGTTGATTTCCCGGCCGGCACCATCGGAAAAACACCCTCCTCACGGGAGATCTTGAAATCCATCAGCACCGTGTTGTCAACGGCTAGGGCCTCTTTGATCACATCCTCGACTTCGCTCTTCTTGGTCGCCCGCAGACCGACGGCGCCATAGGCCCGGGCAAGCTCGACGAAGTCGGGGGCGATGTCCATGACGGTCGAAGCATAGCGCTTGTCGTAAAAGAGCTCCTGCCACTGTCGCACCATACCGAGGAACTGATTGTTGAGAATAGCAATCTTCACCGGGGTACTGTATTGCCTGGCCGTGGCCAGTTCCTGGATGTTCATCTGGATTGAGGCGTCACCGGCAATATCGATACAGACTTTGTCGGGCCTGGCCAGCTTTGCACCGATGGCTGCCGGAAACCCATATCCCATGGTACCCAGTCCCCCTGAAGTCAGAAACCGGCGCGGCTCACTGAAGCGATAAAACTGGGCCGCCCACATCTGGTGCTGACCGACTTCAGTGGCGACGATGGCCTCCCCATTGGTGAGTTTATCGAGCATTTCGACCACGTACTGGGGCTTAATCTGTTCACCGTCTTCCTGGTAGCCAAGCGGATGCAGTTCCTGCCAGTCGCATATCTGATCGAACCATTCCTGGTGCTTGGCCTTCTCTTCCTCTACCGATATGCCTTGCTGGTTGTTGAACCAGGTGTTCATGGCAGTGAGCGCCTTTTTACAGTCGGCCACGATGGGTACGTCCACTTCCACGTTCTTACTGATGGAGGTCGGATCTATATCTATATGGATGATTTTTGCCTTGGTGGCAAAGGTCTCGAGTTTACCGGTGACCCGATCATCGAACCGTGCCCCCACAGAAATGAGAAGATCGCTCTCGGCCACCGCCATATTGGCCGTATAGGTACCGTGCATGCCGAGCATACCCATGGAAAGTTCATGGTGGCCTGGAAAGGCACCAAGCCCCATCAAGGTCATGGTAACCGGAATGTTCAGCTTGGTAGCCAGTTCGGTGAGCTCGGAGGCGCCATTCGAGAGAATCACTCCACCGCCCACATAGAGCACCGGTTTCCTGGCCTCCATGATAAGCCGACAGGCCTTGTCGATCTGGCCCATGTGAGGCTCGTAGTGAGGCTGGTAGCTCGGCATATGAATGGGCTTTCTTACCTCAAAGTCGAGTGTGGCATTGATGATGTCTTTGGGCAGATCGACGAGAACCGGACCAGGTCTGCCGGTTCGGGCGACATGAAAAGCCTCGCGCAGGACATCCACCAGCTCTTCTTTGCTGCTGACCAGGTAGTTATGCTTGGTGCAGGGTCTGGTGATGCCGACTATATCCACCTCCTGGAAAGCGTCGTTGCCGATCAGCGGGGTGGGCACCTGGCCAGTGAGGATGACAATCGGAATGGAGTCCATATAGGCAGTGGCGATGCCGGTAACGCCATTGGTCGCACCCGGGCCTGAGGTCAGCAGGGCAACACCCACTTCGCCCGTCACTCTGGCGTAGCCGTCGGCGGCGTGAACAGCAGCCTGCTCATGGCGTACCAGCACATGGGTCAAGTCGGGGCTCTCCATGAGTTCGTCGTAGAGATCGATGACCGCCCCTCCCGGATATCCGAAAATCGTATTTACATTTTCCTCGCGAAGGCATTTTACAATTGCGTGGGCACCGCTTATCTGCGACATTGTTGGGTCCTCTGTGTTAATCTGCTGGCAAAGGCTATGGGGCCCCTGATCCGGCCACTAAATCGAGGCTCAAACTATAGAGATCAAGAAATTATATGTCAATAACCAAAAGAATTTGCAGCCTTTTAGGCTGTTTTCATTGAGCTTTGCAGAGAAAGGTGAAAGAGAAAAGTCGGTAAAAGGGGTTGACAACGGTTGAGGGGCGGGATTATTGTAGCGAAAAATCAAAAAGATACTCACCTATTGAAGCAGATTACCATTATGCAGACACTAACCGCAGACCATACCCTGGCTCTACTTCTTCTTAGCAGACCAGGTGCCGCGGAATGGGATGCTGCTATGTGATCGTTACAGGACCATAGAAGACGACAGGCCGCGGTTGCAGAGACCGCGGCCTTTTTTATTGCCCGGCAAGGTGTTGATCAACAACTGGGTTCCACATCAGGGGAGAACGAGATGAAAGCCGAATTAGTAAGCAAGTACCGTCCTTATCCGCCGATAGAATTGGTCGATAGGAAATGGCCGGATAATTCCATTAACACAGCACCAGACTGGTGCAGCGTTGACCTGCGCGACGGCAATCAGGCACTGATCCAACCAATGAGTCTGGCTAAGAAGCTGGAGATGTGGCAACTTCTTCTGGAGATCGGCTTCAAGGAGATCGAGGTTGGCTTTCCCTCTGCTTCCAAGGTGGAATTCGAGTTTACCCGGCTGCTTATCGAGGATGGACTGATTCCCGCCGACGTCTACATCCAGGTGCTCACCCAGGCGCGGGATCATCTGATAAAGAAGACCTTCGAATCGATAACCGGGGCCAGACAGGTGATTGTTCACCTCTACAATTCCACTTCGACGCTGCAGCGTGATGTGGTCTTCAAGATGAGCAGGAAAGAGATCATCGATCTCGCCGTGCATGGTGCACAACAGGTCCTCGAGGAGGCAAGAAAATATCCCGATACCCGCTTCAGGTATCAATATTCCCCCGAGAGCTTCACCGGAACCGAGCTCGATTTCGCCCTGGAAATCTGTGAAGCGGTGATGGACGTCTGGCAGCCGAGTCCTGAAAATCCAGTGATCATCAACCTTCCGGCCACGGTTGAGTTGACCTCGCCCAATATTTTTGCCGATCAAATCGAGTGGTTCTGCACCCATATGAAGAATCGTTCGGCGGCGATCATCAGTGTTCATACCCACAATGACCGGGGCTGTGCGGTGGCCGCCACTGAACTCGCCCTGATGGCCGGGGCCGACCGGGTCGAGGGCACCCTGTTCGGCAACGGCGAGAGAACCGGAAATGTCGACCTGATAACCCTGGCGCTCAACATGTTCACCCAGGGAGTCGACCCGAAGCTGGATATCCACGATATCAACCATCTCATCGATGTATACGAGCGGGTCAACAGAATTCCGGTGCACATCCGTCACCCCTATGCCGGTGAACTGGTCTACACGGCCTTTTCCGGTTCACATCAGGATGCCATCAACAAGGGGATGAGCCACTACGAAATCTCCGAGGCGAGAGAGTGGGCGGTACCCGATCTGCCGATCGATCCCAATGACGTGGGCAGGACCTACGAGTCGATCATCAGTATCAACTCCCAGTCCGGTAAAGGGGGCTTGGCCTTTATCATGGACCACGAGTTCGGCATCAAAATGCCCAAGGAGATGCATCCGGAATTCGGCGCCGCAATACAACGGGTCACCGAC
>JARFQM010000263.1 GCA_029287755.1 Desulfofustis sp.
CAATCCGCGCACCCTGCGGACCATGTCCGAGCATTTCGATGTCGACGTCTCGGGGCTGCTGCGACGTGACCTGAATCTGGACCAGGCGGGCGACATGCTGCTTGAAATGATGGTGCGCACCGCGAACGGCAGAATGACGGCGGCCGAGGTACTCGGCCATCGTGAATTTGTTCTGACCAAACTGTATGAGAGTGCCTAGGCACGTTAATCGGATGAGTGCCGAAGACCTGCTCCGCGGGTCTTCGGTAAGAAACTGAACAATAAACGATGTAAACGGGAGGGACCCATGTACATGAAATTTAAATTTTTTACCATTATGGCACTGGTGGCGATTTTTTCCATTAGTGGCTCGTTTGTGCTGGCTGATGACTATCCGAGCAAAGGCGTAAACTACGTCATTCCTTTTGGCCCAGGCGGTGAGTCGGATATTACCGCCCGGCACCAGCAGCCCTTTTTCAAGAAGCTGTTCGGCCAGGACCTGATCATCTCCTACAAGCCCGGCGGCGGCGGTGCCGTAGGCTGGGCCCAGTTGAACAAGATGAAGGGCGACGGCTACAACATCATGGGCATCAACCTGCCCCATATCATCGTCAAGCCGCAGGAAAAAGCGGTTGGTTTCACCACCGAGGATATCACCGGCGTCTACATGTTTCACTACACCCCGGATGCCATCGTGGTTACCAACGACAGCCAGTTCAAGACGCTGGATGATCTGATCGCCTACGCCAAAGAAAATCCGGGCAAAGTCACCTTCTCCGGATCGGGCAAGGGGACCGCCAACCATCTCGCCCAGCTGCGGTTCGACAAAATGGCCGGCATCAAGACCACGTACGTGGCCTTCAAAGGCACAGGGGCTGCAGTTACCGCTCTGCTCGGCAAGCAGGTCGTGGCCGAATGGGGCTACACCTCGGTCGGAGCAAAACAGGCCGAAAAAGCCCGCATGCTCGCCGTGGCGATGGAAGAGCGTCATCCCGAGTTCCCGGACGTCCCGACTTTCAAGGAACTGGGTTACGATTTGGTATCCGGCGCTTTCCGCGGCATTGCGGTGCCCAAATCTACCCCTGAAGACATTCGCATGAAGCTCTCCGACATGATCGGCCAGATCAACGCCGATCCTGAGTTCCGCAAGCGCATGGAAGCCGATGGCATGGCCCTGCTCGACGTGGACTACAAAGGCTACCAGGCATTTATCGATGAGCAGGCCAAAGTAATGCTGGAGGCTGCACGCGAAGCAAATATCATCAAGTAACAGGCAGGAATCACCGCACGGGGCAGAGCAGTGAGCCACGGTTAACCAGAAATTCAAATCGTAAATACAAGCGCAGATGGTGGAGCTTTGAATCATGCCGGGTATTGACTACCTACTCGCGGCCCTGACGCCGCTGAACATCATGCTGGCCCTGGGCGGTGTGATTGCCGGCACGGTCATCGGTTCACTACCGGGTCTCACCGCGACCATGGCGGTGGCGGTGCTGGTCCCGATCACCTTCTCCATGGAGCCCACTTCCGCGCTCATCATGATGGGCGCCATCTACACCGGCGCCATCTATGGGGGCGCCTACTCCGCCATCCTGCTCAACACCCCCGGCACCCCATCGGCCATTGCCACGACCTTCGATGGGTTTCCAATGGCCAGAAAAGGTCAGGGAGATCTGGCTATTTCCATTGCCTGTATCGCTTCGGTCACCGGCGGGCTCGTAGGGGCGACCTTTCTGCTCCTGCTGGCCCCGCCGCTGGCCGAAATCGCCCTGGCTTTCGGCCCGGTTGAATATTTCTGGCTGGCGATATTCGGACTTACCCTGATTTCCGCGCTTTCTGAGGGAAATCTTTTAAAGGGACTGATCGGCGCCTGCTTCGGCCTGCTGCTCGCCTGTGTCGGTATTGCTGAAATCAGCGCCGATGTGCGCTTTATCTTCGGCAGCCAGGTATTGCTTGGCGGCATCGAGACGGTAACCGCCTTGATCGGCCTCTACTGTGTCCCGGTACTGATTGACCTGGTGGCCACTCCGGACAGGCACCTGAAAGTCGACCACAAGCCCCGCGGTTTTCGTTTCCTCGAGGCACTGGCCCTGTCCTGGAAGGCCAAATTCAGCCTGCTGCGCAGTTCCGTGATCGGCACGTTGGTCGGCATCCTGCCCGGCGCCGGCGGATCGATCGCCGGCCTGGTGGCCTACACGGAAGCACGCCGCACCTCCAAGAACAGCCACAATTTCGGCAAAGGCGAGCCCGAGGGGGTCATGGCCACCGAGTCGGCCAACAACGCCACCGTGGGCGGTGGTTTCATCCCGACCCTGGTACTGGGTATTCCTGGAACCCCTCCTGATGCGGTCATCCTCGGTGCCCTGCTCATTCAAGGCATCAGAACCGGGCCCAGTCTGTTCACTGAAAAAGCATCAATCGTCTTCACTTTTATCTACGGTCTCTACCTGGCCACCTTTCTGATGCTGCCTGTCGGCCTGGTAATCGGGCGCTACGCCTATCAGACCATCATCACCGTACCCAAGGCTATGCTGGTGCCCACCGTGGCCTTCATGACCATGATCGGCACCTATGCGATCCGCAATTCCATCTCCGACGTCATCATCATGATCATTCTCGGGGTGGTAGGCTGGATCCTCAACCGTTTCGGCTTCAGTCCCTCTCCCATCGTGCTCGGCCTGATCCTTGGCCGCATCGCGGAGCAGGGATTCGTTCAGGCCTGGACCATTGGTTCGGCAACCGGCGAGCTGGGCAGGATGTTTTTCGGCCGGCCCATCAGTCTGGCAATAATTGCCTTTATACTTCTGTCGCTCTTCTACCCGCTCCTCCGTGCACGATTCGGCAGAGTAAAAACGGAGGTGCCCCATGGCGAATAATCAACCCGGCCCCCTGCAGCGAGACACGGCGACTCTGGGCATGGCTTCTTTGTTCATTTTTATCGCGGTTGTGTTTCTTTGGGATACGACCCGTATGCTTGATTCCGATTCATACGTCTTTCCCCGGGCTGTCGCCATCGCCATGATCATCCTCAGCCTGACCCTGATCTTCTGGAACCTGGTCAAACCGCGTCTCGAGGTAGATGAAACCATCATTCACGCCTCCACGATACGCCGCGTGGCGCTGGTGGCGGCGATGTTGGCGGGCTGTCTGGCCATGCCTTGGCTCGGATTTCTGATTCCGGGGATCATCACTTTTTTCCTCTTGATGTTCATCGCCATGTACGACGAATGGTCAATGAAAAGAAAGATACTCTACCCACTTATCGCAGTGGCTATAGTTGTTGGTTTTTACACGCTTTTTGGAAACATCCTGCAGGTACCGCTGCCGGTAGGAAGTTTTTTTGAATAACAAATATGCTTTGCTGAAGAGCTGATGGAGGAATTCAATGGCACATGGTTATAACGGGAAAATTCTGGTTGTCGATCTAACCGGCGGCACCCATGAAATCAAAGAACCGGATGAACGCTGGTACCGCACCTATTGGGGCGGCACCGGAATAGTGGCACAGACCCTGCTCAGTGAGGCTGTCCACGAGGTCGACCCGCTCGGCCCGGAAAATGTAATGATTTTTGCCTGCAGCGTGGTGACGGGCGCCCCGATCTCGGGATTCAATAGATATTCAGTGGGGGCTAAATCTCCATTGACCGGAGGGTTTGCCAGAACCGAGGCTGCCGGATTTTTTGGGCCGGAGCTCAAATTTGCCGGCTTCGACGCGATCATCATCAAAGGCGCTGCAAAGAAACCGGTTTATCTGTGGATCAACGACGGCGCGGTTGAAATTCGCGAGGCATCCGATCTCTGGGGACTGGACAATTGGGAGACTCTGGAAGGTCTGCGCGAGTCGACCGGAGAACCAAGGGTACGGGTGGTAAGCATTGGTCCCGCAGGTGAAAACCTGGTCTCCTACGCCTGCATCCAGAACGATCTGGAACACTTTAATGCCCGTACAGGAATGGGCGCGGTCATGGGGTCAAAAAAACTCAAGGCCATTGCCGTTCGCGGGACCGGTAAACTGGCTATGGCCGACCCGGATAAGGTCAAGGAGATCGGTGCCTGGCATAGGGAGCGGATCAAGACCCATCCACCCAATGTCGGTCTGGGAAAAGTCGGCACCCCGGGTCTGGTCCAGGGTGTTAACGCCGCAGGTTTTCTGCCTACCCGAAATTTTCAAGAAGGGCAATTTGAAGGGGCTGAAAAGCTGGCGGCGGACAATTACCATGCGACTATTTTTCATTCACGCGGCACCTGCTGGCACTGCACCGTGGCCTGCAAACGCAAAGTTGCACTCGAAGATGCCGATTACCCCCTTGATAAGCGCTTTGGCGGGCCGGAGTATGAGTCACTTGCCGCCTTTGGATCCATGCTCGCGATTGATAATCTGCCTGCTGTGGCCTATGCCAACCAGCTCTGCAACCTGCTGGGGCTGGACACGATCTCAACCGGCTGCAATATAGCCTTTGCCATGGAGTGTTTTGAAAAAGGCATCCTCACCGAGGCGGACACCGACGGCAGGAAAATCGGGTTTGGTGATGCCGACGCGATGCTCTGGCTGATTCGCCAGATCGCCGCCCGTGAAGGGATAGGTGAGGTGCTCAGCCAGGGGGTCAAACGTGCTGCGGAAAAGATCGGCCGTGGTGCTGAACGTTATGCGTTTCACATCAAAGGCCAGGAACTGGGTCTTCACGACGGACGCGGCAAGACCGGCATGGGCTTGGGTTTTGCCCTGGGGGCCACTGGAGGTGATCATAT
>JARFQM010000349.1 GCA_029287755.1 Desulfofustis sp.
GAATACCACTGTAGAAATCGATGTTGGGGTAGAGGTTGCGCTCGACAAAATATTCGTCCTTGAGGGTTTTCTCTTCCAGTTCCAGGGCCACCTCGAGCAGCGGGTCCTCCTGCTGCAGTTCCTCCAGCACCTCATAGACCCGCTTTTTGAGAATCAGCGAGCGCGGATCGAAGTTCTTATAGACCCGGTGCCCGAATCCCATCAGCCGGTAATCGTTGTTTTTGTCTTTGGCCATGTCCAGGTAATGGCTGATCGGCTTGCCTGAAGTCTTGATTTCTTCGAGCATCCTGATAACCGCCGCGTTGGCCCCACCGTGCAGAGGACCCCAAAGGGCGCAAACACCAGCGGACACCGAACTGAACAGGTTGGCCCGGGAACTGCCGACAACCCGAACCGTCGAGGTCGAACAGTTCTGTTCATGATCGGCGTGCAGGACCAGAAAGAGATTCAAGGCCCGCTCCACCACCGGGGTTGCAATAAATTCCCGGTATGGCTCGGAGAACATCATGTGCAGAAAATTCGAACAGTAGCTCAGGTTGGGGTTGGGGTGCATCAGGGGTTTGCCGGTGGCCATCCGATAGGAGAAGGCGGCTATGGCACGCACCTTGGAGAGCAGCAGGGCGACGGTTCTGTCGAAGCCCGGCCCCTCGGCGTGCACGTCGAGCACTTCGGGATGAAAACAGGAGACCAGGTTGAGCATGGCCGAGAGGATGGCCATTGGCGGTGCACTCTTGGGAAACCCTGAAAAATGGTGTTCCAGGCTGGTATGGAGCTGGGCGTGTTCGGCCAGGTTCGCCCTGAAGTTGGCAAGCTGGCGGGGATCCGGCAATTCACCGTAAAGAATCAGATAGGCTACTTCGACGAAGGTTGCTTGCTCAGCGATTTCCTCTATGGGGTAGCCCCTGTAGCGGAGTATTCCCTTGGCACCGTCCACATAAGTGATCGACGAGAAACACGAACCGGTGTTGCCATAGCCTTGATCCATGGTGATATACCCGGTCTGGGAGCGCAGTTTCTGGAAGTCTATGGCTCGCTCATTTTCCGTCCCGGTATATATCTCAAATTCATAGCTCTTGCCTGCAATCGTCAAAGTGGCTGTATCGTCAGTCATTATTTCTCCTCGATGGTATAGAATGTGGTAAGGTGCGAGTAGTCAACTACATCAATAGTGATAATTATTATTCCTAAGGTAGGCAATACGCTGGGAAGGTACAATAACCAGTCTGAACCATTTCGCTATACATGGCGACATCGGTCCGCGTCGCCCCGCCGGGCATGGAGCGAGCGAGGAGCCGGCGGAGGCGGTGAGCGACCACCACAGCGGGCACCACTGCCTGAGGGGCGTCAAGGCACAGGGAGAGAATGGGCCGCAGCGCATAAAGTCCGGTTCAGAGATGTTACCTTTTAATTGACTTTTTTCAGAACTTCTTAGTATCCTCAGGGCGGTATCCTTGCTGCATCAAGAAGTTCAATTACTCATCCCATCCCCTTGGAGCGCCCATGGAAGAGCGGGTCGTTTCGGTAACACTTGACGATATCCACAAACGTTTCGACGCCAACGAAGTACTGAAAGGTATTTCCCTGTCGGCCCACCAGGGTGAGGTCATCTCGGTTCTTGGTCCCAGCGGGTCGGGCAAGTCGACCCTGCTGCGCTGCATCAACCTGCTTGAGATACCGGATAGCGGCAGGTTGTTCGTGTCGGGCGAAGAGGTTCTCTTGAAAAAAACCCGGGACAAGCGCACCGTGCCCGCCGACATGAAACAGGTCGAGCGCCTAAGGGCCAAGCTGGCCATGGTCTTTCAACAGTTCAACCTGTGGTCCCACATGACAATCCTCCAGAATGTGATCGAAGCACCGGTCCATGTTCTGAAAGTTCCCCGCCGGGAAGCAATCGACAAAGCCAGGATGTATCTCGAAAAGGTGGGGATTCCCGATAAACTTGAGGCCTACCCGGCCCACCTTTCCGGCGGCCAGCAGCAGCGGGCGGCAATCGCCCGTGCCCTTGCCGTCGAGCCGGAAGTCATTCTCTTCGACGAACCCACGTCCGCTCTCGATCCCGAGCTGGTCGGAGAGGTACTGCAGGTCATGAGGAACCTGGCAGAAGAGGGCCGAACGATGATCGTCGTGACCCACGAAATGGGATTCGCCCGGGAAGTATCCTCGCGGCTGATCTTTCTCGATGAAGGCTTGGTCATGGAGGACGGGGAGCCTAAAGCAATATTCAATAATCCGGCAACAGATCGATTTTCTGCCTTTATCAAGGCGATGGTCTGACTTTATTGACTCGACAATAACAATCCATCAACCAGGAGGTACACCATGAAAAAACTCATCCTCGCAGCACTGCTCGCCATCTTTGCTCTGGCGGCGACTTCAGCGGTCGCCAAGGACTGGGCCAAGGTGCGTATCGGCGTTGAAGGCGCGTATCCCCCTTTCAGCTATGTCACCCCGGGCGGTGAACTGGCCGGATTCGACATTGACATTGCCAAGGCGCTTGGCGAGGCAATGGGCGCCGAAGTAACATTGATTGCCCAGGACTGGGACGGGATCATTCCGGCGCTGCTGGCCAAGAAGTATGACGCCATTATCGCCTCCATGTCAATCACCGAGGAACGAAAGAAGAAGGTAGCCTTTACTGATAAATATTATCAGACCCCCGCCAAGTTCATCGCCAAGAAAGGATCCATAGCTGAGTTTTCCCGTGAGGCGATCAAGGGCAAAAACATTGGCGTGCAGCGGGCCACCATCCATGACCGTTACCTGACCGACAACTACGGAAAAGATGTTGAAATCAAGCGCTACGGTACCCAGGACGAAGCCTACCTGGATCTGACTGCGGGACGGGTCGACATGCTTCTGGCAGACAGCGTAGCTCTTTCAGATGGTTTCCTGAAGAAACCCGAGGGAGCCGACTATCAGTTTGTAGGCCCGGATCTGACCGACCCGAAATGGTTCGGTGACGGGGCCGGAATAGCCATTCGCAAAGAAGACAAGGAGTTGGTGGAAAAATTCAACATGGCGATCGACAAAATCCGCGAGGACGGCACCTATAAGGCCATCCAGGATAAATATTTCGATTTCAACGTCTACGGCGAATAATCTTTGAGTCCCGCCTCCGGCATCACGGCTGGAGGCGGGACATCTTCTACCTATCGATGTTCTCACTGCACGGCTATGGACCCTCCATCTTCGAGGGCACGCTCTTGACACTCGAGGTGTCTCTCGCCTCACTTTTTATTGCCATGCTGCTTGGTATCTGCGGAGCCCTGGCCAAGCTCTCCAAAGCCAGATCGCTGCAGCTGGTGTCCCAGATCTACACCACCATAATCAGGGGCATTCCCGATCTGGTTCTGATGCTGCTGATCTTCTTTGGCGGCCAGGTGTTCATCAATCAGCTCGGTCCCCTGCTGGGCTATGACGACTACATCGATATCAACCCGTTTATTGCCGGCGTGTCCACCATCGGCTTTATCTTCGGGGCCTATATGACCGAGACCTTCCGGGGGGCTATCCTGGCTGTCAGTAAAGGGCAGCTCGAAGCAGGCACGGCCTACGGCATGTCGGACTTCATGGTGTTCAGGCGGATCACGCTGCCGCAGATGGTCCGCCATGCCCTGCCGGGGTTCGGCAACAACTGGCTGGTGCTGGTGAAGACCACCGCCCTGGTCTCGATCATCGGTCTCGATGATATGGTCAGAAAGGCGGGCCTGGCTGCAGGCGCCACCAGAAAACCCTTTACTTTTTACCTGGTGGTGGCCGTCAACTATCTGCTCATAACTACGCTATCGATCTATATCCTCAAGCAGCTCGAGCGCCGCTACAGTGTCGGCGTCAGGGAGTTCTAGCGTGGATCTGTCAATTATAATCGAGAACCTGCCGATCTACCTCACCGGCCTCAAGAACACCATCATCCTGGTCTCCATCTCACTCGCTCTCGGCCTGCTGCTCGCCGTGCCGCTGGCGATTTTGCGCAATTACGGGAGTCCCCTGGTGCAGCTGCCGATCAGGGCTTTTGTCTATTTTTTCAGGGGTACGCCACTGCTCGTGCAGATGTTTCTGGTTTACTACGGCTTCGGCCAGTTCGACCTGCTTAAAGAGAGTCTGCTCTGGTCCTTTTTCCGGGAAGCCTATTTATGTGCCCTGTTCGCCTTCACGCTCAACACCGCCGCCTATACCACCGAGATTCTGCGCGGCGCCATCAAAGCCACCCCGCACGGTGAAATCGAGGCGGCCATGGCCGCCGGCATGTCAAGATATTTAATGGTGCGACGCATCATTCTGCCCAGCGCCTTTCGCCGGGCTCTGCCCGCCTACAGCAATGAGATCATCTTCATGCTGCACGGCTCGTCCCTGGCCAGCGTGATCACCATCGTCGATATTACCGGCGCGGCCCGCATCATCAATGCACGATTTTACAGTCCCTACGAGGCATTCTTAACGGCAGCTGTCTTCTACATGGCCATAACCTTTTTGATCGTCTTTCTGGTGAAAAAGCTGGAGATCCGCTGGTTTGCGCATCTCCAGCCCCAGTCGAGCAAAGCGGCCATCGAGGCGCCGCCGTGAAAAGCGTCGAAACCAGGGTTCTCCCCCAGACCAGTCCCGGGACCAGAAGAGCGCTGACCATTCTGCGTTACGGCTTAGCCGGCAGTCGTCCCAAGGCTTACCTCCAGGCGGGTCTGCATGCGGACGAAGCCCCCGGTTATCCGGTGCTGCAGGCTCTTATTGAAAAATTGGACGAGGCCTCTGAACGGGATGCCATCAACGGTGAAATTGTAATTGTTCCGGCGGCCAACCCGATCGGTCTTGCCCAGTGGCGCGATGACATGCTGCAGGGCCGTTTCGACTTCGTCAACTCGATCAATTTCAACCGCCAGCATCATGACCTTATCCAACAGCTGCTCGACTCTATCGGGCCGCAGTTAGGTGACAATGCAGAAGAGAATGTAAAAGCCATTCGCACGCGCAGTGGGGAGATTATCGCCGCTCTTCAACCCGAAGATGAGGCAGCGACACTCAAGCTTCTGCTGCTGTCACTTTCCCATGACGCCGATATCGTCCTGGATCTGCACTGTGATCTCGATGCCCTGCTGCACGTCTATATCGGCACCCCGCTGTGGCCCGCTGCAGAGGATCTTGCCGCCCAGATGGGGGCCGAGGCGATCTTGCTGGCCGCCGACTCCGGGGGGACTCCCTTTGATGAGGCCAACAGCCGTCCCTGGTGGGTGCTGGCCGAGCATTTTCCCGATTATCCAATCCCGCCGGCCTGTCTGGCCGCAACCGTCGAATTGCGCGGCCTTTCAGATACGGACCCGGAAATGATCCAAGGTGACAGTGACAATCTGTTCGGTTTTCTGCAGCGGCGCGAACTCATCAGCGGGACACCGGCCCGCTTGCCGGAACTCATAAATCCGGCAACGCCACTGACCGGGGTTGATTATGTCAAAGCTCGTTCTGCCGGCATCATCGTCTATCTGAAGAAACCCGGGGAGTGGCTAAAGCAAGGAGAGCCGGTTGCCCGGATCATCAATCCGCTTCCTGAAGACAAGGTTCGGAAAGTGGTTGAGGTCAAGAGCCGGACCGACGGACTGCTGTTCTCCCGCAATGTGGATCGCTTTGCCCGCCCGGGCAAGATCATCGCCAAAATCGCAGGCGCCAAGGCCCTGTGTGAGGCAGAGGGAAATTTACTGACGCTCTGACACCCGGCCACACGACTTGTCCACCGGTCGCGAGAACCCCCCCGCTCCCGAATCACTCCATTATTTGAGGATCTCCTCCGCGAACAGCAGAGGTTCAAAGCGCTCCCGGCAGAGATCGTCGAAGGTGACCCGGGCAGCGGCGCCGGAAAGCGTGGTGATCACTGTCACAGCGATGGCATAATTGCAACTGGCCTGATCGGGGTGGGCGAGTATTTCCGAGACCTGCATGCTCAATAGTTGATGTTGTGCTCGAATTCCTTGAGTCGTTTGTGGATCGAGCGCAGTTCGGTGATGGTGGTCCAGTTGCCGATGAAAATCGAGAACGACTCCCGGACCTTGGAAAAGGCGTTTGATACCTGAACCAGCACTCCAAGAGTGATCAGGCCGGTAAACAGGCCCGGTCCCATTATCAGGTAGGGGACGATGACCATCAGCTGTTCGAAGAAATTGAGCCAGATATCGAAATAACCGTAATGGAGAAACAACCGGTGGTAGTTGAACTTGAGACCGGTGAACAATTCGACGATGGTCTCTGTTTTACCGAAATTGACCTTGTCATCCTCGGCATACACCAGTTCTTTCCTGAAAGCCGCCTCGACCTTCTGATTGTTGTATTCCAGACCGGGCAGTTTGATACCGACGAACCACGAAATCAGCAGTCCGCCAACGGAGACCAGCAGGGCAACCCAGACCAGACTGCCGGGAATATCTTTTATGTAGGGGATATCCACCCCGCCGCTGAGTCCCCAGAGAATGGGGAGAAAGGCGACCAGAGTGAGAATCGCCCGGATTACCTGGAGTCCCAGGCTCTCGACGATCCGGGCAAAACGATAAATGTCTTCCTGGATTCGCTGACTCGCGCCCTCCACCTCCTCTTCAACCTGCTGCCAGCGGCTCACATAGGAGAAGGTCATCGCCTCACGCCACCTGAAGGCGTAAATCCTGGTAAAGTAAGCGGTCAGAGTGGCAATCAGTACATAGGGAAAAGCGATATAGGCAAAGATCAGCAATTCCTGCCAGAATTCCTGAAGCTGATGCTCAGTGGCCTTCTGCAGCATGTTGTAGAACCTGCCGTACCACTGGTTGATTTTTACCGTCAACTCCACCTGGATGATGAGCGAGGCCAACAGAAAGAGGCCCCCGCCATAGGCCCAGACAAACCATCTTGTGCTTTTGTAGAATGAACGAAACATATTGACTATCCTGTGGCCGCTGAAGTTTTACAGCAAGGGAAGAACAGACGGATCCAGTCTGCGACTGTGTTTCAGGCCAGACAGATGAACTGAAACAATTAGATGACGGTCAACTCAAATTCGGGTGCCTGCTGGATGTGCTGCTTGACCACGCACTGGTCCATGGCCTTGATTATTGCCTTTCGATATTTATCCGGAAAGCCATCGGGCAGTTCAAGCTCGATTGACAATTTGGGGTAGCGCTTCTGCTCCCTGTTCCAGCCGTATCCCATCTTCAAACGCATATTCGAGGTATCGATGTTTCTGGTCCGGCAGAATTTCAGGGCGAAGTAAGCGCTGCAGGTGGCAATGGAGGCAAGGAAATACTCGGTTGGAGAGGGAGCCGAGTTGTCTCCTCCCGACTTCTCAGGTTGATCGGTTACCACGGTAAAGTCGCCCACCGCCGCCGCCACTTTCAGATTACCCGGAAAGGTAACTTTTATTTCATTCACCAAGGTCGTTCTCCTTTTTCTCAAGTAGTGAGTTTTGCGAGTTGTTTTTGGATTTCATCACCAGCGAAAACATAGGGCCTGAAGCCGATCGTCTCGCCTATGTCCAGGCGAACGTCGGCCGGATCGATCCCGTTATCGTCCAGGGCGCCGAGTAGTGCCTGATACTGGTGGATGTCCCCCGCCTCTTCGGGCGGGCTGCCGTTGGCTCCGTCGACAAGTACGGGAAAGGGTTTGAAGGTGCCCGCTGCCAGTATCTCCTCCACCGCGATCTGCAGTTCCCAGCCGTCGCCGCCGTCATACAGGTAGCTGAACAGAAACTGCATTCCTTCCTCGAGTTGGTGCAGTGCAAATGTTGCCTCGTCGTACTCCGGTTTTCTTTTGAAATCCTCTATGCCGAATCCCGGCTGATAAAATATCTTGCCCACCAGAAACTGGTGGGTATCAGTGTCCTGCCAGCCCATGCAGATCTGGATCACCTTATGCATATCGGCCAGGGTCAGCTGTCCGGGTACCTGAATACGCCGCCAAATAAGAGGATCGGAAAAGGGGATGGCCAGCTTCAACTGATAGCCGGGTATGGCTTTTTCCGTTTCTCCGCTCCCCTGGCGCACAGCCTTTGTTTTACCAAATTCAGCTTTGAGTATTTTGGCCATAATCCCACGCTCCTGCTAGTCTTCCCGGCGCATCCTTCTGGTTCTCGTGATCTTGACTTGATAAGCATTAATCACGATTAGACCACCTCGCTTATCTCATTCGTAGAAACAGGTGAAGGACTCCACCGGAAGACGCGTTGTCCGGTAACTGTTGACTAGCGCTTCAGTGTCTTCATAGCCAAGGGCCATGCCTCCTAATAGAATCGAGTCGGAAGGATAGCCCAATATCTCTTTGACTATCTCCGGGAATTCCCCCAGCGCTGCCTGGGGGCAGGTGGCCAGCCCCTCCTCGACCGCGGCCAGCATGATGGACTGCATGAACATCCCGTAATCCATAAAGGAGCCTGTTTCCAGGCCGGGATCCATGAAAAAGAAAAGGGCCACCGGCGCCTCGAAGGCGCGGTAGTTTGCTATCCACTGTTCCAGCCGTCGCTCCTTTTCCTGGCGCTTTATTCCCAGGGTCTCATAGAGCAGTATGCCGCATTCAAAACGTCTGGATTTGTAAGGCTCCGACCACTTGAGCGGATAGTACTGAAAATCCATGCGCGGCGTCTCACCGTTTCGGAAAGCGGTTTCTATTCGCTCCTGCAGCCTTGTTTTGGTGTCGCCGCTGACCACTGCCACCTGCCAAGGCTGGGTATTCACCCCCGAAGGGCTGTGTCGGGCAGCTTCCAGAACAGCGACTACCTTCTCCTTGGTAACTTCTTTGTCTAGAAACGCTCTCGTCGATTTTCTCTTTTTCAGTGCCTCACGTACGTCCATGGCTCCCCCTCAAAACAACCCTCAATTTTTCTTAAAAATAGATCTCGTTGTGACCGACCAGGCTTAAACGTTTTCTCAACTGATTGATATTTCCAAGTATTTTCTCAAGCAGCTCCTTCTCCATATGACTTATTTCGTTGATGTGCACATGGTTGTCCGGTTCCTGTCCATCGTCAATCCGCTTGATCTGATGCCTGAAGCGAAGCTGCATGAGATAATTGTAAGACTCGACGATCTCCTGATGGACATCGGGCTTCAGTACGTCCGTTTCCAGGAGTCGGTTGATACGCTGCAACGTGTTGGTGATCTCAAGACCGTAAAAAATAGCATAAATTCTCGCAAAACCGACAATCTGGGCAATCACATGCTTGATGTTGAAAGTATCGGCATGGGCCCCGCCCGATTCCACCGACAGCTTTCCGAAAAAATCGATGGGTATTTTGAAAAGCAGCGTATTCTGGGCCATCTGGTAGAGAAATGCCTTTTGATTCTGAGCCCGGCTGCGAATATGCTCATGCAGTTCACCTACAAATCGATCGTCTCCGTAGAGGCAGCGGAAATCGAAAAAGATTGAGATTTCCATTAAATCCTCGGGGGTAGACTCGCCAATCCAACCACTGAAATAAGATTTCCACACCGAAATCGGCTGACACCATTTCGGTGTCATGGCCATAATTCCGCCTTTGCAGAACTGGTAGCCCACCTCATCCAGACGGGTACAGATCAGGGTGGCGAAGCGGTGAAAATAGTCATGCACCTGCTCAGCCATCGATTCTTCGATATCTTCGAAAATAATGGCATTGTCCTGGTCCGTCACCAGAGTCTGCTCCCCCCTGCCTTCACTGCCCACGCTGATAAAGGCAAAGCGAACCGGCGCCTCACCGATCTCCTCGATGGCCATATCCACCAGTCTTTCCAGCACCGTATCGGAGATCGTGGTAATGATCCTGGTGATATTTCGGGCATGGGCCCCTGAATCGATCAAGGCTTTGATAATTCTGGGAACCCGGTAATGGCTCTGGACAATCTCTTCGACGCTGATGCTGCTCCTGATCTGCTCGATCACAAAGTTGGCCGAGTAGCGGTGCACGTCAAGCAACTCCTCATTGCTGATCAGGCTGAGAATTCTATCGTGCTGGTCACGGACTACCAGGTAGTCGATATCTTCTTCCTGCAACAACATGGCGGCCTCGAAAATCAGGGCGCTGTCCTCGATATAAACCAGGGGGGTTTTCATGATCTGATCGACAGAGGTGGAATCCGGCAGCCCCTGGCCGAGCACCCTCTCCCTGAGAAGGGTGTCTGAGACCAGACCCACCATCATCTCACCATCGCTGACCAGGATCGCCTTGCTTTCTCTGGCATTCATCAGCTCGGCCGCCTCTTTTACCGTGGTGGTTTTCTCGCAGGATAGAAAGGAGGCCAGCGAACTGCCAATCGGCTGATTCATGAACATCAGCGAGGTCTGCAGTTCCACAATCAGGCGTTCACGCTCGTCTGCCGTTTTCTGCTGACTGGAAACATCCTCAATAAGCCCGTCGCAGTATCTCACACCGCCTTCCAGATCACGCCCCTCAATCATCGACACTGACACGGTCTCTGCCTGCCCGGCAGGATTCTTTACCTTAAATATCATCTCCCTGGCGACGCCCTGCTGATCAAAACTGATCTCCAGCGGCGATGCCGATTTATCCTGTTCCAGGTGATCGAAGAGATCGGAATCCAGTAACTGGTTATCCTCTCTGAGGCCCAACAGCGTCAGAGTGGACGGATTGGCTTCCAAAATCCGGAAACGCGGCCCCGGCGTGGTTCTGATTATGCCTATCTGAAGCCGGCTGATGAGTTGCCGATAGCGCTCCCTGCTCTCGTCGAGCTCTTCCTTTATCCGCTTGGTGGCGCTGACATCCCTGGCGGTGAGAACAATCACTTCCTGGCTGCCGAGGAACCGGCGGCTGACGCTTACCATTACCTCCCTGTGCCCCCCGTCCCGGCG
>JARFQM010000375.1 GCA_029287755.1 Desulfofustis sp.
GTCCTGGGCCGCGTCATGGATTTCAAAGGTGGTCTGATAACCCAATTCCTGCAAACCTTCCTTGAAGCCGGTCTCGGCTTCGGTTTCCCCCCGCCACAGCACCATGGCTATCCGCAACTCCAGGTCGGCGGCCGAGACTGAACCGCCATAGATAAGAACAAGAATGATCAGCCACCATTTAGCCTGCATAATTCTGGTCCGCTCAAGAGGAGAAGAATAGTCGGTTCACGACCACATTCGCCGTTGCCGGCTCAGTCAATATTCCACTTATCTTTGATTCGCTGAACGGTCCCGTCCTGCACCATATCAGCAAACGCCTTTTGCCACCGGCTGACGATGGCATCTGAAGTTTTTTTCGAAAAGGCGATTTTCAGCTCACTTTCTTTCAGATGCGCTACCTCAACGAACAACTCGGGGTCAACCTCGGCCAGTTTGCAGACTGTCCTGAATCCTGGCTTCTTATAGGCCCAGAGATCGATGCGTCCCAGCGCCAGCTTCTGGGCGTTTTTCTGCTCGTCTGACACCGGTTCGAGATTGGTGAAGCCCATCTTTTCCAGGAGTTTGCCCCGCACATCATCTCTTAGCGTACCGATGCGCTCCACCTTCTTGGCGTCTTCCAGGCTGGTGATGGAAAACGGTGCGTCTCTGCGGGCCAGCAATATGTCTCTTTTGGTGGCAAGAGGCCCTACCCATTTGAAGAGCTGGCTTCGATCGTCGGTGTAAGTCATGCCTAAAAGCACGATGTTTTCCTCCTCGAGAGCCATCTTATAGGCCCTGGCCCACGGATACACCTGGATAGGCTCAAGCGAGCCGGTCCTTTTCTGAATTTCCTCCACAATCTCGACAGAGGACCCGACCAGTTCACCGTTTTCCACATAGTTGAGCGGCGGCAGGTTCTCAGTCAGGATGGTGAGTTGTTCGGCGGCCGGAGATTGAGCGCCAAAGAAGCATAACGAGACGATCAACAATAGGATTTTCTTCATGGCAGAACCCTCTGGAGTTATTCAAAGCAGCTGTACGCAAGCGCTGTCCACAGGCTTTGAATCACTGATTCATGCTCATCGTTTTCCTGCAATCGTTCAAGAATGGAATGTATCACATTTTACTATAATCATGAATTACCCGGGTACATAGTATAGGCCCCCGTACCCTTGAGCGGGGTTGATCCTCAATATGGCTAGAACAATGCGACGTCCAGGTTGGCAGAAAGCAATTATTGGTGATTGTTTGTGCGCAGGACGAAGGACGAGGGAACGCGAGGACCGCTCAAAGTGCTATGTATCTAAAATTATATTGAAAAAATTTGAGTGGGCGGGAGTGTCATTGCTTAAAGAGTAGAGATTCGTGCGTTAATTTGGAGGCACAGAATTCATCGGCCAGATATTCAGCCCAATCTCCTGCGCTGCCGCTGCTTAACTGATCCAGATACTTTTTAATCAAAGTCGACTGTACATCGATTGAACAGGTAACCCAGAGATCAGAGAGTTTCTGGATGGTATCGGGATGAATATTCATCGTTTTCTCTTTGCTTAGCTGAAAATCTTCTGCTCAATCGCTCTGGCGAGGGAACTGCTCATTGTGGAATTACCTTCGCTCAGGAACAGTTTCTTCTCTTTTGAAGGGGATCTGACCCGCAGATAGTTGGCGAGTGCCGCGGCAGTGCCATGTGATATTTTGGCATAGCCCGGCATCGACGCCATGGCAGGTTTTATCGTAATCCTTTTGTTATGCACATCGATATCACTCAAGGTGATTTCCATAACCTGGTTCAGCTCTAAATCATGCTCAAGCATGAGTGTCAGGATTGCCTTGTTGCGGATTTTGGCAATTTCCCGGGATAACTGGTCGATATAATTGTTCGTTTCTGCTTTCACTTGGATACCTCTGCGTTAGTGAGCAAAAGGCTTCAGATTGTAGTGAGTTACTGCCCTGATCTCATACGTTCAGCGCTGGATGGCTGTAAAAACGCTGACCCACTCCAGGAATCGTAGGATTTGAAAACTCTTCGCAAAAAGTGTGCCTGGACCGTTCAGCAAAGAGTATTTTTTTTGTTAGGAAGCGCGGCGCCTTGGGTGGGGGGCAACTCTGTGGGCGGGTGCTGAATGATCAGGACTCCATGGGTTAGTGGATGGGCTCAGAGGTGTAAACTAAGTGGACAATTCACTGCCCGGGCCTGACCGCATACGATCCTTGATTCACATGAACCACTATATCACCGTTCTGGTCGGTACGCAGGTAAGCAATGTTCATGTCATCGAGCCGGGTTAGCACCGCACTGTCAGGAGAGCCGATCCGGTTGTCTGCTGCGGTACTGATCAAGGCAAGATCAGGAGATACCCGTTCGAGCAACTCACGGGAGGCGGCGTCGGCGGCGCCGTGGTGGGCTATTTTAATGACATCAGCCTCGAGTTCGAGCGGGTTGTGCAGGAATTCCGCGGCCCCGTCTCCGGCCAGATCCCCCATATGGAGCAGGCGAAAGGCCCCAAACCTGATCATCATTGCCAAGGAGGTGGCGTTGAGGTTGTCTACCGGGTTCTGGTTGGGGGCCGGGTACAATACCTCGATCTGGACTGCACCGCATCGTATTTCAGTACCGCGAGCTGCAACTTCATAGGGCTGGGCTTGGCGCAGGGTCCGGTAATCATCAAAGTATTCCCACTTGTTATTGGCCAGGCCGTTATCGTACAACCGTTTTGTCTTTATCCGCGGCAGCAGATCGAACAGTCCGCCGAAGTGGTCGAGGTGCGGGTGGGTAATGATGACCAGGTCGAGGGTATCGACCCCCATCTCCGTGAGTCGGCCGGTGACCAGGTGGCCGGTGATCAGCGGGCCCGCATCGATCAGGGCGGTACAACCACCCGGTTGGTGGAGGATCATGGCATCCCCCTGACCCACATCCAGCAATCGGATGTGGAGCTCATCTGAACCATGCAGTGGAGTTGAAGCGATCATGGCGGCAGCAAGTAAGAGTAGGAGTGCACCCGCAGCTCTGGCTGGGCGACGAAGAGGACGGCCGGGGGCAATTTCGGTGCTGATGGTCGCCATACATCCTCAACTGAATTTATGCCGCAGGGGCGGAACGGAACAGCCGATAAGCTCCGCCTGGCGCAGGAAATAGTCATCGGTCATGCCGGCAATAAAATCACGCACCCGGGCGGCGGCCGGCTGACGTTCAATATAGGAGCGGTCGAGGTCGTCAAGGAGATCGACCTCCAGCGACTCACTGGTGCCCTGTTCCAGGTGCTCGAGGTAGAACCTGAAAAGCTCCCGGTAGCAGGTGCGTATCTGCGGCATAAACTCCTGGGTTTCGGGGGCCATATATATGTGACGGTAGTTGAATTGTTTGAGTTCTCTGAGGGCTCCGGCTACTTCATCGCTGAAGCCAATCGAGCCGGTTTCCCCCGCTCCGTCGTCGCCCGGCGCGGGCACCCGGCTGTGACGAATCAGGTCGGTGACCAGGGAGTAGACAATGGAGCCGTTGGTCTCGCCAAGCAAGGAACCGCACTTCTCAGGCAGGTCGCTGCGCTCTATCAGCCCGAGGATTATCGCATCCTCGATATCCCGGCCGATATAGGCGACGGTATCCGCCATCCGCACCGCACAGCCCTCAAGCGTCATGGGCTGCAGGTCGAGGGCCGGGTTGGCTGATTTGAGCTCGACCTTAAGGTCGAATTCGGTGAATTCATTGAGCGGCGCCGGACCCAAGCGGTCCTGGTGCACCTCGCCGTCATGGCATAAGATGCCGTCCAGCGTCTGCAGGCAGAGATTCCAGCCCCTGCCCTTGCGCTCCAGTTTTTCCAGGGCCCGGATCGATTGTATGTTGTGTTGGAAGGCGGGCAAGCCGTGTTCAGCGCAGAGCTCGGAAAGAAACGACTCGCCGGCGTGGCCGAAGGGCGGGTGACCGATATCGTGGCCCAGGCTCACCGCCTCGATCAGGTCTTCGTTGAGAAACAGGTAGCGTCCTATGGTTCTTGCTATCCGGGAGACGAGCTGGACATGCAGCACCCGGTGGGTGATGTGATCGTTTCTGATCAGGCAGAATACCTGGGTTTTATCGATATAGCGGGTGTAGGCACGGGAGTGCAGTATGCGGTCGGCGTCCTGGGCATAGTTCTGCCGGTAGCCCTGCAGCTGCTCTTCCCTGCGCCGCATGCCTGCGCCTGAGCGGGCCGCGAGGGGAGAGAGATGCGTCTCCTCCCGCTGCCTCAGATCTTCGGCGACAACAATTTCTCGATGGGTGCCTGGGGGTTCGGTCATGACCTTGTTCTTTATGCTGGATATTCCCATTCAGGTTCTTATAATAATGCTCGTTGCCTGAAGCAGCCAGG
>JARFQM010000386.1 GCA_029287755.1 Desulfofustis sp.
CAGCTCACCCTGAATGAGTGCATCAAGATTGCCCTGGACAACAACCCCCAGATAGAGATAGCCAGACAGCAGTATCTTGCCAGCCAGGGGGTTCTCACCCAGGCCAAATCGTTTTACTGGCCGCGGCTTTCTGCCGGTGTCGGGTACGGCCGTCAGTATATCGATACCGACCGTCAGAATATCGCCAATCAGTCTTTGGTAGATGAAGACAATGTTGGATCAGCGCTGCTTCAGGTTTCGCAGCTGATCTTCGATTTTGGCAAGACCACCGGACTCATCGACACCACCTCATTCAACCTGCAAGCCTCGGCCGAGAATCTGGCCCAGACCTATCATGACCTGGTCTTCGACGTGAAGAGCAGGTTCTACACGGTACTTGAGAGCAAACGGCTCATCGGCGTCGCCGAGCAGGCCGTGGCCAACTTCGAACAGCAGCTTTATCGGGCCCAGAGGTTCTACGAGTCGGGCGTGCGCACGAAAATCGACGTGACCAATGCCGAGGTCAACCTTGCGAACCAGAAATTGAACCTGCTGCGGGCCAATGCCGATTATAAGACCTCGCTGGTCAGCCTCGAACAGGTTATCGGTACCGTACCCAACAACGGCGACTACGAGCCGGTGGCCAGTGAACCGCCGATCAAGGAGCTTGCCTCCCAGAAACCAGAGATGTCCGACTCACTGGAATTACTCCTGCAGACCGCAGAAGAGAACAGGCCGGGCCTCAAACAATTTGACTATCTGATCCAGGCGGCCGAGGCTTCGGTAACCCAGGCCAAAGGCGACTACTGGCCGACCATCGACGCGGTGGGTGATTACCACAAATTCGAGACCGACCTGCCGAGTCTGTCGGATCAATGGCAGATCACCGCCCGGCTCAACTGGGAATTCTTTTCCGGCTTTGAAACCGAGGGTAAAGTGGCCGAGGCGTCCGCCCAACTGCGGGAAGTCCAGGCCGGTTTGCGCGATTTTCAGCTGGAAGTGACACGGGACGTCACCGACAGCTATCTCAGAGCAGATGAAAACCGCGAGGGCGTCGATATTGCCGACCAGACGGTCGAACTCGCCGAAGAGAACCTGCGCTTGGCCGAGGGGCGCTACAAGGCCGGGATCGGCGACCTGCTCGAATTCAATGACGCCCAGCTGCTCTATACCGAGAACCAGTCTAACCTGGTGATCACCTACTACAACTACCTGACTGCGCTGGCCCGCATCGATCGTGCCGTCGGTGTCACACCGGAGCTGGTCGATTATGATTACACCGTCGCCCCAGACGAGCAATGATATTCGCCTGAGCTACTCCCAGGATTGCCAGCCGATCAAAATGCATTACTGTTATGCCAAACCCGGTTGCCGGATAAAAGTTTCTATTGACACAACTATAATTTCCCAACACTATGAGCGGCCAGAATAGTCCATGTCCGATCACCCGTCTCATCATCTGGTATACGGTACCCTGAATGACTACCTCACCGGCGAGGAACTGGTCGACACCGATGATGAGCGCATCCGGCAGCAGATCAGCCGGCTCATGGTTGAAAAATTGGGTTATCAGCGGGATGAATTACATCCGCGATTATACATAGAAACGCTTTTCACCCGCAATTTCGTTACCTCGACCATCGATCTGACCGTAGAGCTGGATACCAAACAGATGATGATCATTCGTTATGGTCCGGGTTCTCTGGTCAGCCGTGAACGATCTGCCCTGGCTGCTGCCAGGGTGCTCAACGATGAGTACAGAATTCCGCTGGCGGTGGTGACCAACGGCAGAGATGCACTTCTGCTCGACACCGTCACTGCCAAAGTGCTGGACCAGGGCATGCAGGCCATTCCTGATCGGCAGCGGGCGCTTGCAATGCTCCCGTCCCTTGTTTTTCTGCCCCCCCAGGACGAAGATAAGCGGCTGCGGGAAAAGCGGATTCTCAACGCCTTCGATCTGGAACGTTGCTGTATAGGAATCTAACTAACCGAGGAGTTGTCTCTATGGCTTCAGCACACAACAATTGGAGTAAATCGAGCTGGAAGAACTTCACCGCTCATCAGCAGCCCAACTGGCCCGACCAGGCGGTGGTCGACAGGGTCCTGAACGAGCTGGCGATCCTGCCCCCTCTCGTTTTTGCCGGAGAAATCAGATCTCTCAAGGCGCTGCTGGCCAAGGCGGTCAACGGTGACGCCTTTCTGCTGCAGGGCGGCGATTGTTCTGAAAACTTCTCCCATGTCACCGCCCCCAGGATCAGAGAAACACTCAAGGTGCTGCTGCAGATGGCCGTCACCCTCACCTACGCCGGCGGCGTGCCGGTGATCAAAGTGGGGAGGATTGCCGGCCAGTTCGCCAAACCCCGTTCGTCCGATACCGAAACCATTGGCGACCTGACCCTGCCATCCTACCGGGGCGACATGGTCAACGCCCCTGAACCGTCCGTGGCAGCCAGAACACCGAACCCCAAGCGGATGCTCAAGGGCTATAATATGTCCGCCTCCACGCTGAACCTGCTGCGAGCGTTTACCCGCGGAGGCTTTGCCGCCCTGCACCGGGTGCAGGCCTGGAATCAGGAATTTGTCCTGCAATCACCCATGGGCAGGACTTATGAGCGCATGGCCGGCCAGATTGATCAGGCCATACGTTTCATGGAGACCATCGGCATCTCGATGGATACGCCGCAGATTAACCAGGCCCAGGTCTTCACCTCCCATGAGGCACTTCTTCTCGGTTACGAGGAAGCGCTGACCAGAATCGACTCCACCACCGGCGACTGTTACGACTGTTCGGCCCATCTGCTCTGGATCGGTGAGCGGACCAGGCAGATCGACGGTGCCCACGTCGAGTTTCTGCGTGGCGTGCTCAACCCCATCGGCGTTAAAATTGGGCCCGAGTACGAGCTCGACAATGTCAAACGGCTGGTGGAGATTCTCAATCCGCACAACGAGCCCGGCCGTCTGACCCTGATCACCAGATTCGGCAAGGACCGGATAGAGAAGATGCTGCCGCCGCTGCTCAGGGAAATGAAGCGTGAAGGACACCACATCGTCTGGAGCTGCGATCCCATGCATGCCAACACCTTCACCGCTGCAGGCGGTCGCAAAACCAGGAAGTTTTCAGATATTCTTTCCGAAGTCACCAGCTTCTTCGAAGTCCACTGGAGCGAGGATACCGTTCCGGGCGGAGTCCACTTCGAACTCACCGGCGAAAATGTCACCGAGTGTGTCGGCGGTGCCAGGGAAATTATCGATGATGACCTGGACACCAACTACGAAACCACCTGCGATCCCCGGCTCAACGCCGAGCAGAGCCTTGAGGTGGCATTCCAGATAGCCGAGATGATAAGATCCTGACCCCGGCTCGTCCCGACCGGGGTCCCTGCCCGATCCCGGTCATCCTCACCTCCCGCACTATATCTTCGCCGCCGCAGATTACATTTTGGTAATCTTGCCCCCTGCATCTTGACCCTTTCTTTCAACCGCTTACTGTCTAGGGCATAACAGATCGTTATAAGTTTCACCAATCAGAGGAGCATCCTAATGATCAACACCAAAAAATTATCTCTTAAGGCGATTCTCATCGCAGCCTCAATCCTTCTGCTGGCGCCGTTCATCGTCCGGGCCGAAAACTCGAAGGATATCGAGCTTCTTGACCGCTCTGCCAAGGCCTTCTCCCGGGTGGTCAAAGCCGTCAGACCTGCGGTTGTCCACATTGCCGTAACCAGCACGGTTGAGGCCAATTCCGAGTACGAACAGTTCTTCAACCACCCGTTTTTTGAACGGTTCTTTGGGCCCGAGTACCGTTTCCAGGATCCCAACAGACGCAAGAGGCAACAGCAGGGTGCCGGGTCCGGGTTCATCATCGACAAGGAGGGGCACATTCTCACCAACAATCATGTGATTGAAAAAGCAGACAAAATCAAGGTCACCCTGGCCGACAAATCGGAAGTCGAGGCTACTTTGATCGGCGCCGATCCGAAATCGGACGTGGCCCTGATCAAGATTGACGTCGACTACGATCTGCCGGTCGTCGAAATGGGTGACTCCGAGTCGCTCGAGGTGGGTGAGTGGGTGATCGCCATTGGCAACCCGTTCGGCCTCAACCAGACCGTTACGGTGGGCGTGGTCAGCGCCACGGGGAGAAGCCGGGTCGGCATCAACGAATATGAAAACTTCATTCAGACCGACGCGGCCATCAACCCGGGCAACTCAGGCGGGCCGCTGCTCAACATCCGCGGCCAGGTAGTCGGCATCAATTCGGCCTTATACAGCAGGACCGGGGGCTATATGGGCATCGGCTTCGCGATCCCGATCAATATGGCCAAATATATCAACAAGCAGTTGATGGACAGCGGCAAGGTGACCAGAGGGTATCTCGGCGTCGGCATCCAGGACGTCGATGAGGCTCTGGCGGAATCCTTCGGCCTGGATAAGGCCGGCGGCGTCCTGATCACCGAAGTCCAGGACGACACCCCGGCAAGCAGGGCCGGCATCAAGAGTCAGGATGTGATTGTCGAACTCGACGGCATTGATCTCAAGGACACCCAGGACCTGCGCAACCGTATTGCCCAGACCATTCCGGGAACAACTGTGGTGCTTGGCATCATAAGAGACGGAAAAGAGGTCGAGCTGAAAGCGGAAATCGGTGAGCAGCCCGCCGATTTCGGCATCGCCTCGCGGGGAGGCCCCGACCAGAACCCCCTCTCTCCCTTTGGTCTGGCAGTCCAGGAACTGACTCCTGAGCTGGCCGAACAGCTTGGCTACGAGGGACGGCAGGGTCTGGTGATCAGCGAGGTTGAACCGGGCAGCGCAGCCGCCGAGATCGGTCTCCGATCAGGGTACCTGATCGAGGAGGTGCAGAAGGCCACGGTCACCAGCCTGGAAGACTTGCGCAGGGTGATGCAGGAAAACGAGTCGTCAGACTCCGTGCTTCTGCGGGTGCGGGTTGGTCAGAACAGCCGTTACGTGGTATTGAAAAGAAACTAGCAACACTCCCGGACTGCCAGTCCAGGAGCCTACTTAGGAAAGCCGGACGGTTCAGCCACCGTCCGGCTTTTTGCGTGGGCCCTATTTGGAATCAGGGAAACAGATTCGCCGCACATCCTCAAAGGTCTTCACGAACAAGGCTGTCACCCCCTCCCGGATGTGCTCCGGCAGCAGATTGAAATCTTCCTCGTTGTCCGCCGGCAAAATCACCTTTTTCAGCTTCGCCCAGGTGGCGGCGATCACCTTTTCCTTGACTCCGCCAAAGGGAATTACCAACCCCGACAAGGTCAATTCTACGGACATTGCCGTATCGGGGATGATCGGAGTTTTCATGGCCAGAGAGTAGAGGGCGCAGGCCATGGTGATGCCGGCCGAGGGTCCGTCCTTCGGAGTGGCGCCGGCCGGGACGTGCAGATGGATGAAGTTTTTTCTGAAAAACTCGTTCTTGGGGTCTTTCTGGACTATCAGTGAGCGCACGTAGCTGTAGGCAATCTCGGAAGACTCCACCATCACCTGGCCGAGCTGGCCGGTCTGCTTGAAGCCGGGGTTGCCTGCCATGACCCCGGCCGCCTCGATGTGCAGGGTGGTGCCGCCAAGGCTGGTGTAGGCCAGCCCGGTAATTACCCCGACCCGTGGTTTGGAAAAGATTTTCTCATCAGAAAACACCTTTTTGCCCAGCAGCTCGGGCAAATCGCTCTTCTTGATCGTCACCTTGCGTTTGGGATCGCTGACCAGTTCCTTGGCCACCTTGCGCAGGATTTTTTTAATTCGGTTTTCCAGGTTTCTGACCCCGGCCTCGCGGGCATAACCTTCGGCGATTTCACGCAGCACCGGTTTGCCGATGCTCACCTGGCTCTTGGTCAGGCCGTGCAGCTTGAGCTGCTTGGGCAGCAGGTGGCGCCGGGCGATTTCGACCTTTTCCGCCAGGATATAGCCCGGCAGGTTGATCACCTCCATGCGGTCGATCAGCGGACCGGGAATGGTTTCCATCTGGTTGGCGGTACAGATGAACAATACCTTGGAGAGGTCAAAACGCACGTCCAGGTAATGATCGAGAAAATCCTTGTTCTGTTCGGGGTCGAGCACCTCGAGCAGAGCAGAGGCTGGATCGCCCCTGAAGCTGGCGCCGATCTTGTCGATCTCGTCGAGCATGATGAGCGGGTTGGCGGTTTTGCAGGTCTTGATGGCCTGGATGAATTTGCCCGGAAGGGCGCCGATATAGGTTCTTCGATGTCCCTTTATCTCCGCCTCGTCGCGCATGCCGCCCAGCGAGAACCTGAAGAACTCACGGCCCAGGCTGCGGGCGATCGACTGGCCGACCGAAGTCTTGCCGACTCCGGGAGGGCCGGTCAGCAGAATGATGGAGCCCGATAAATCGCCTTTGACAATGCCCACCGAGATCAACTCCAGTATGCGCTCCTTGACTTCATCGAGTCCATAGTGGTCGCGATTCAGAATCCGTTCGGCCTTGGCGATATCGTAGTTGTCTTCGGTGTACACCCCCCAGGGCAGCACCGTCAGCCAGTCCAGGTAGGCCCGGGTGACGTTGAATTCGGCCGATGAAGGCTCGAGCAGCTTGAGCTTTTCGAGCTCTTCATCAATGCGCTCCTTGGCCTCCGGTGAAGGCGTGAGTTTTTTCAGCCGTTTCTCGAATTTATCAACCTCGCTCTCAGTATCGTCCTTGGCGATGCCCAACTCCTGCTTGATCTCCTTGAGCTTCTGCTTGAGAAAAAATTCCCGCTGCTGTTTGGAGAGACGCTCCTCGATACGCTTGGAGATATCGGCCTTGAGCTTGGAAATTTCAATCTCATTTTTAAGCAGGATCAACACCCTTTCCAGACGCTTCTGGATGGAGATGGTCTCCAGAATTTCTTGCAGTTCCGCCCCGGAGGAGGTGGTCATCGAAGCGGCGAAGTCCGCGAGCGCGCTGGGATCGCTGACGTTGATACGGTCGAGCAGGAGCCCGAGGCCCTCTTTGAACAAGGGGTTGAGCGTGACAAGTTCTTTGATGCAGTCGATGATGGCCACCGAATAGGCCTTGAGCTCATCAGTCGATTCCCCCTTTTCTTCGGGGAGATATTTGACCAGCGCCTTGAACACCGGCTGCTGTCGGGTGAGCTGTTTGACTTCAAATCGTTCCTGAGCTTGTGCTACCAGCTGCAACGGCTGTTCCTGGGCCGGCGTAGAAATCTGTACCACCCTGGCGGCCACGCCGATGGGGTAGAAATCCTCTATTGACTGCGGTGCATGGGTAACTCCGCTCTCTGACTGCTTCACCAAAAGCAACCCCAGATAGATGACCAGCCCTTTTTCCTGGGCCTGCAGAATCATCTGCTGGATGCGCGGGTCCTCGACCATGATCGGCCCCATCATTTTTGGAAACATGGGTCGGTCATAGAGCGGTATGATCAGCAGCGATTCAGGAAGAACATCCTGGGCCGGAAGCAGTTTCTGGTCCTCCTGCTCTTCATGCTCCTGCTCCAACTCCAGTTCGCCTTCCTCGGTGACAATGGTTGGTTTATCAGCCAAGAATTACGCTCCTCATAAGTTTGAGTTTATATCCATAATAGCTCGATTAGGTGAAAACTATGACCAAAACAGAATTTGGCAACCGCCAGAGAGGCCGATTCTGCGTGCAAGACAACCCCTCAGCACGCGGCTTCGATCCTGGCTGCCGCTCATCCTGAAGACTCCTCTTGCTCAGTTCATCAGACCGATCATAAATAGTATCAGCAATACCACGATGAAAAAAATACCCACCGTGAAACTGACCCCGTCCTCTTCATGATGGTGGTGGTTGTCCATGGTTCCCTCCCTCGCTGCGGAAATATTATTGAGCAGCCTTGTCTTCGCCTTTGTCTTCAGGGTCAGGTTGAAGCTCAGGCTAATCCCGTCCACCCTGCTCTGCCTCCTGGTTACCCATTACCCGTTTATTATAGGATTCAATCATGATAAAAGTGGCCATCGGCTGAGTAATCAGAAAGGCGAACCAGAGCGAAGACCCCAGCGACATGATAGCCACGTAGATGATCACCACGACGATGTGTTCGCTTACAGGCTCTTTTAGTGCCGCCTGCCAAGATGCCTTCAGGGCGTCGAAGAGCCCCAGTTTTTGATCGACCATGTAGGGCAGCAGGTAAAACGCGGCAAAGGCAATGAAGGCAAGCACGGCAA
>JARFQM010000403.1 GCA_029287755.1 Desulfofustis sp.
CTATAAGATATAGAATGAAGATCTGCACTAAATTTAAAGTTGTTTTCTTCAGGTCAAGGATGATAAGTGTAATTTTTTAAAAATTATCAGATCGTTGTATATCACATGATTTTGAGGGCGACAAAACCGTGGCTTCATCTCACTATTTCACTATTGCGATACATGTTGTGATATCCTGACTATCTGATAACGCTTAAAAGGAAGGAGGTATAATGAGTGACACCGATGTATGATTATAAGAGCAAGATAGAAAAAGGGTTTCACTATTTGGGCATCAGTGTCATTCGCTACCGTTTGGCTATTTTGCTAATGACGGCTGTGGTGGCCGGATTGGCTGCTACTCAGCTCCCCAAACTCAGTATCGCCACTTCTGTAGAAAGCATGTTCACGCGGCACGATCAGATACTTACCGATTACCAGCGGTTTCGAAGTCAATTCGGACAGGACGAAGAAATTGTGCTGCTGATCTCCTCCCCTGATATCTTCAGCCTTGAATTCCTCGCCACACTCAAGCAATTTCATGAGGATTTGGAGAATTCACTACCGCTTTTGAAAGAGGTTATTTCGCTGGCCAATGCACCCTATATCGAACCCGTTGGTAGCGGTGTGCGTGTCAGGGGCTTTCTTGATTCCCTGCCCAAGACAGAACAAGAGGTGCCGCAATACAGGCAACGTGGCCTTTCCTATCCCGGATTCCAGAACGTGTATTTTACGCCGGATGGCAAGCATGCCACAGTTGTTATCAAAACGCTGGCGGTCTCGGCCTTGTCGGCCGATGGCCTGCGATTGCGGGGGTATGCCCGGGGAGTCCGCGGCGCAGAGGCGCATCCTCCCCCGGTGGGACAACAGTCGATAACACAAGTAGAGAATATTGCCGTCCTCGGCATCGTTGAAGCCGTAATCAAACAATACCAGGCTCGGAACTTCAGCATTGCCTTCAGTGGAACGCCGGTCTACCAGTATCATGTCGAGCCTATGGTTCGCTCTAATATGAAGAAGATGTGTATTGCGATCCTCCTCGTTCCGGTTTTGATCATGCCGTTTGTGTTTGGTCGGGGCACGGGTGCTTTTTTGCCCCAGGTGACGGCGATTTTAGGCCTGATGGTGGCTTTAGGATCGATGGCGTTGCTGGCGGTTCGCCTCAGCCTGACCACGTCTATGCTGCCCTCCATCCTGTTGTCCATTGGCCTGACCGCACCGATTCATTTCCTGGTGGTTTATTACAAGCACCAAAAGTGGGTCGGAAAGTTCCGGGGCATTGTCGCCACCATGAAGCATTCCGGTTTTCCGATCACCATGACCAGTTTCACAACAGTGGCGGGATTGCTGTCATTTTCATTCTCGGATATCGCGCCTATTGCGGATTTGGTAAATTTCACAATTATTGGAATTCTCGCCATCCTGGTGTTTACGCTTTTCACCTTGCCGGCATTTCTCTCCATACTGGAGGTTGTTGAGGGTGCGGAACAGGGTGAGGCGAAATACGAGGCTTCCATTTTCAACCGAACCCTGTTGGCGCTGGGTCGTTTGGGAGTTGCCAGGCCTTACCTCGTTTTGATTCTGTTCCTGGTGAGCGCCCTTGTGGTGGGGGGCGGCATCTCCAAGCTTCATTTTTCCCACAACCAACTGCATTATTTCTCTGATGATTCCGATTTCATGCGGCAGGTGCGGCTAATTGAAGCACAGACCGGTGGATTTCGGGCGCTGGAAGTAATGATCGATACACAGCAAAAACGAGGCGTCATCGACCATAACCTGCTTCAGGCTATCGCGCAGTTGGATACCTACCTGAAATCGGAGACCGATATTCAGGGGCGCGCTTATATTGGCAGAACCCGATCTCTCGTCGATCTCATCAAGGAGACCACTTGCGCAGCAACCGGACAGGACCGGAACCCATGCCCGCTTCCTAAAGACAAACCGGTCCTGGCTGAGCAATTTGATTACCTCGGTCGTATTGTCCCTGAGGTCTTACGAAAATACACGGATGCCGATTTACGCATCGGTCGTCTGACCGCCATGATGTACTGGAAAGATGCTGCCCATGATGTTGATTTCATTGCCCGGGTGCGCGAATATGCCGCAACTTTGTTCGACTCCGGTGCCAACGTGGTGGTAACCGGTGTGGCCTCTATCAATTCCGGCATCATTAATGCGATGATGACCAGCCTGGCCATCGGTTACAGCACGGGATTTCTGCTGATTGCGGTATTAATGGTCCTGGCCGTTGGCGATGTGCGCCTGGGGCTGTTAGCCATGATTCCCAATCTGTTTCCGATCATCATTGGTTTGGGGGTTATGGGATATCTGGATATCCCGCTAAATACAATCAACCTGATTGGCGGCAGTATCGCCATTGGATTGGCTGTGGACGACACCATCCATTTTTTCCATAACTTCCGCAGGTACTACCTGAAATCCGGTGATATCAACTTTGCTGTGAGCGAGACTTTAGGATCGGCGGGCCGAGCCTTGCTGGCGACAACTATGATCCTGGTTTTCAGTTTCTGGATGCGGCTTTACAGTGACCTGAAAGTGATCACTGATTTCGGATTGGTGCTGGGGATTGCGTTACTGGTGGCCTTTCTGGCCGATGTATTGCTCGCCCCGGCCATGTTGCGGGCTTTTTTTTTCGGGGCTGGACAGATGGACCCCCTGAAACGACTTGATGCTGCGAAGGCGCAGAACTCATGAAATCCATGAAACGCATCCTCAAAATAATTGCAGTTTACCTGGTCTGTGTTGGAGCCATAGCAGGTGGGGGCTACTTTGCCATTGCTTTTTATGCTCAAAAGACACTTTATCTTGATAAGAAACAATGGCATCCGGCGGAACCGGAAACGCAGCAAATCGACCAGGCCCTTTTGAACAAAGCGCTCGATTACGTTGACACACGGCTACCCACCGCTCGAAGCCTGTTGCTGCTTCGCAACGGCAAGACGGTCGTCGAAAAATACTATTGGCTCGGTGGTCCCAAGGCGACGGATTACCTGCATTCCCTGAATCTTGCTCTCCTGCAGGTGTTGATCGGTATCGCAATCGATCATCAATTGATCCAGGGGCCTGAGCAACCCCTGTCTGCTTTTTTTCAAAAACATCCGGCGCCAACCCGATCAGATGATACAGCGTCGCTGACCATCGGCCACCTGCTGAGGGCCCAGGCACCGCTGCTCTGGGGTGCCGGGCACCAGGGCTATTGGGAGTTGTTTTACGCCGCAGACCGAACTGAGGCCAGTCTGCGAGTAATTTCCCGGCAGCAAACAAGGAACCAACCGGCGATTAACTTTGCCGCAGCGTAGTTGTTGAGCCAGGTGATTGAACAGGCTTCCGGCCAGAGCGTATTTAGCTTTGCCGACCAATATCTGTTCCAGCCGCTGGGAATTACAGCTTACGCAGCCGACGATGACGGACTGACACTTGATCCAATAATCGGGTTTCAGCTCAAAGCACTGGATCTTGCCAAGATAGGCTATCTGCTGTCCCAGGAAGGGGATTGGGAAGGTCAGCAAATCGTTTCCAAGGAATGGGTTCGCTGGCTGTTTTTCAATGTTCCCCAAGCTCCACTTGACGACACGACGGGGGGCAGCTGGGTAAAGACAAAAATCAGGGGGCATGAGAGTTTGGTGGCGCGAGGTGATGGGGGACAATATCTTGTCCTGGTTCCGGCTTTGGATGTGGTGGTGGCAACGACATCGACGAGTCGTTTTGCACTGCCAAAAGATAATGGGCATGATCGCCTGCTGCAGCTTATTGTCGAAGCTGTTTTGGAAATCTCTGACACAGCGGGGATGGTGGCCAGGCCAGAGCTGAAATCGGAAACGGAGTCAGGGCAATATACCGACAGGCTTGCGCCTAATTATGTTTTCTCCACACATGTGCCGCAGGACATATTGGATTTCTTCTATCAATTTGCACAGGATATCGTTACCAAGGATACCCGCCGTATTGCTGAAAACTATGCGCGCGCGTATGATCACAGCAGGGATGTCTTTACCACCCCATCTCGTCTGATGTTTGGCGGTAGTCCACCCCATCTGGAATATGTTCACATTACTAAGATACGTATCGAAAATTACAGAGCCTATCCGCGAGGCAGCTTGAAAGTTGCCCACAGGACTTACGCAGGCCCGCAAGGTGTGTTCCCTCTGGAGAATTTAATTAAACTCAAAGGTCGATGGAGATGGCTCGGGTTGCCGGAAAAGACGGCCCTGCTGGATCGGGACGACTATTTTGATGCTGAGCTGAGTGAGGATCAGCAAAAGTTCGTGGACGACTGTTCCGGTCCCCTGGTCGGTGAATCTTCGTTATCCGGAAACGATTGTTTTGCTAAGACTTTCCAATTGGCCGGAGGAGGCCGAGAACTGTTTGCCGAACGCCTCCAACCTTTTCTGCAAGGACGCTCCGGGGTAAACCTGCATGTCACCGGCGTGCACCGAAATGGTGCAGCCTACCGGGTGCAAGGTTATATTGAGGGCAGCGCACTGGGTGAACTCCGTTTGCCTGATGGTATGCATATAGTTAAAGAGAATGATGTCTGGAAATGGCAAGTTGTGGATTCAAAGCGGACAGAATGAAAGCTATTCAGAGTTTGTATACTATAACAACGAGGGCGGTACCTTTCCCTTGGTTACACAAGATAGAACATTTATAATGAAAAACATATGTTTTATTTTATATGGTTAGCCACTTCACCTGAAGATATCTCATACCATCGATATCGCCAACAAAGTCCCACCTGGTTGCTTTTGCCAATACCGTAATATGGTATCGGTAATGGCCTGATTCAAAAATGAAATTTGCTTTTTTATGATATCGTTCGCCAAATATTAGGGTTATTACAGTTTGCATTAACGGAAGATGCCTTCGATTCTTAACTATTGCCGAAAAGGGGTGATTACATCACCACCGGCGATACCCTCCAGGTTATGATTATCTAACAAAACCTATAAT
>JARFQM010000415.1 GCA_029287755.1 Desulfofustis sp.
CTGCAGGGTATAGCCGAGACCATCCGCTGTATCCAGTGTTTGAAGAGCGGCTCATGGCCAGCGCGACTGCACGATGTTGAGGAAATGGAAAAAGTACTGACTGAAAAACATAGAAAGGAAGAAGAACGAGCGGCCCGAGAAGCTGCTGAGCAAGAGGAGGCCGCGAAATGACCGATCCCCAAGTTGCGATGGTGATGATGGGCTCATTTGTGGGCTCCATTCTGCTTGGCTTTCCGATTTGTTTCACCCTGGTCGCCATGGGCGTTGGGTTTGGCTACTATGCATATGCGCCGCCCGACTGGATGGCCCATCCGCTGCAGAACAATATCTTCGATCTGCTGGTGAACCAGACCTACTCGGTGATGATCAACGACGTACTGGTGGCGGTCCCGCTGTTTCTGTTCATGGGCTATATCGTTGAGCGGGCCAATATCGTAGAACGATTATTTTACAGTCTCAATATTGCCGCTCGCTTCGTGCCTGGCGCAATGGCGGTGGCGGCTTTGATGACCTGTGCCATCTTCGCTACCGCGGTTGGTATTGTCGGTGCGGTGGTGACCCTGATGGGGCTGTTGGCCTTTCCAGCTCTGCTCAAGGCCGGATATGACGAGAAGCTGGCGGCCGGCGTTGTCTGTGCGGGAGGGTGCCTTGGCATACTGATCCCGCCAAGCATCATGCTCATTGTCTATGGTGCCATCTCCGGTGTATCCGTGGTCAGGCTTTATGCCGGAGCCCTGATACCCGGTTTCATGCTGGCCGGTCTCTATATCATGTATGTCATCGGCCGCGCCTGGTTAAACCCCAAACTGGCCCCGAAGCCGCCGAAAGAACAAACCGATATACCGAACAAAGAGCTGTTCATGATGCTTCTTACATCGGTATTTCCGCTTACCTTATTGATCCTCTCCGTACTTGGCTCGAGTCTGTTTGGTCTGGCCACGCCGTCCGAGGCTGCCTCGGTGGGAGCCTTCGGGGCTATCATTCTGGCGGCTGCGTACAGGGAATTGACCTGGCTCAGACTGCGGGATTCGGTGTACCTGACCGTGCGGACCTCAGCCATGGTCTGTTGGCTTTTTGTCGGGTCATGGACATTTTCCTCGGTATTTTCGTATCTCGGCGGGCACCATGTCATCGAACAGTTCGTCGTTGGCTTGAATCTACCACCGGTTGCTTTTCTGGTGCTGGCCCAGGTCATCATCTTTCTGCTTGGCTGGCCGCTGGAGTGGAGTGAGATCATCATCATTTTCGTGCCGATTTTCTTGCCGCTACTTGATGCTTTCGGCATTGATCCGCTCTTTTTTGGGATTCTGGTCGCCTTTAACTTGCAGACTTCATTTCTGACCCCGCCGATGGCAATGTCCTGTTATTACCTCAAAGGTATTGCGCCATCGCATATTCAGCTGACGACAATTTTCAAGGGATCGATGCCGTTTTTAGGACTGGTTCTGATAGCCATGGTGATTCTTTACAATTTTCCGTTTATTACCACCTGGCTGCCGGGATTGGTTTACGGGGTTCATTAAGGGATTTTTAATGAGAGCCAGTATGGATTTGGCATTGAAGGGAGCAGTCGAGGCTGCACAACTAATTCGTGACGGGTTGATCACTTCGGAAGAGCTGGTCAAGGCCTGTCTGGGGCAGATTGAGCGTCTCGACGAGGAGGTCTGTGCCTGGGCCTTCCTGGACCCCGATTTTGCCCTGCAGCAGGCCAGGGATGCGGACCTGGCCCTAAAGGTCGGGCGTTCACTCGGTCCCCTGCATGGGGTACCGATAGGCATCAAGGACATAATCGATACGAAAGATATGCCCACAGAGGATGGCACCGTTCTGCACAGAGGTCGCCGACCGCTGCAGGATGCAACAGTCGTCTCGAAACTGCGTGAAGCCGGGGCCGTAATCATGGGCAAAACGGTAACCACCGAACTGGCTGTATTCCATCCGGGCAAAACAAGAAATCCACACGATCTCCAGCGTACGCCCGGGGGATCATCGAGTGGATCGGCGGCTGCCGTCGCTGGCGGCATGATACCGCTGGCGATCGGTACCCAGACCAACGGCTCGGTAATCAGGCCTGCTTCCTTTTGCGGGGTTTACGGCTACAAACCGACGTTCGGTCTAATCTCCAGGCACCTGGTGCTGCAGCAGTCCCGCCCGCTCGATCAGGTTGGTGTCTTTGCTCGAAGCATTGAAGATGTCGCGCTGGTTGCCGAGTCGATTATCGGCCACGACAGCATGGATCCGGATACGAAACTTCAGGCGAAACCGGAACTTTTCTTGACCCAGGCACAACCACCACCTGTGGATCCATTTTTGGCTTTCGTGAAAAGTCCCGTATGGGATCAGGCAACTGAAGATACTCACGCAGCCTTTAGTGAGTTGGCAGAGGAACTTGGGGAGTATACAGAATCGTGTGAGTTGGAAGAGTGGATCAATGAAGTGCATGATCTACATCGACTGGTGATGGAAGCTGATCTAGCCCGCAGCTTCGCACCGGAATATGTCAACGGAAAGGGACAACTGAGCGATATTCTGTGCAAGATGATCGAGCGCGGACAAATGGTGACGGCCGTTGATTACAACAACGCCGTAGCTCGGATGTCGGAGTACTATCACGCGTTCGATAAACTTTTCGAAGAACATGATGCGATCATCACTCCCGCAGTACCCGGCGAAGCTCCGGTTGGCCTCGAATCCACCGGCAGCCCCATGTTTTGCACGATCTGGACCTATTTCGGTATGCCGGCAATTACCCTGCCGCTGTTACAGGGGGATAACGGCCTGCCTCTGGGAGTGCAGTTGGTCGGGCCCCGCGGTGATGACGCCAGACTGTTGCGCACCGCTCGCTGGCTCGTGGATACCGTGGCAGGCTCCTGAGCGGGGCGTTGGCATATTTGTTGTTGTGATCACAATTAGGTTGAGGAGTTACGGGAACTATGAGTAATATCATCGCTGGTACGATAGCCGTCCTGATGGCATTGGTGTATCTGCTTTACTATGCTATCAGACTGAAAGACCCGGTTCTTTGGATTATCATCCTGATCAATCTGGGAGCGTTGCTCTTTGACTATTATCAGGCGATCAGGGTAGGCGAGGATCATATCTGATCAGGTCAGACGACTCCAAACTGCGGGCACCGGCGTCTGGCAGACGATGTTGCCCGCTCATCGATAGTGGAGATAAGACATGAAGCCGGTAATCCTGGTTACCCGGAAATTGCCCGATGCGGTCGAAGAACGCCTGCAGCGAGATTATCAGCCAATTCTCAATCCAACCGATACCCTTTATACCAGCGAGCAGATCATCGAGATGGCGGACGGAGCGGCCGCTATTCTGCCATGCCATACTGAGAAGTTCACC
>JARFQM010000015.1 GCA_029287755.1 Desulfofustis sp.
TTTTTATACAGGGCGAACCAGGTCATTTTACCTTTGGGGCTCACCCGAATACCAAAGGAACCTTCACCGGATTTACGGCCTTGTTCCTAGTACTCCTTTGGCTTGTCTGCTGGTTTGAGGGCATTGATACTTAAATTTGTAAATGGAATCTTTGACATGGGCACACCTAAAATATGCAACTTTTATGCAACCTTTTGCCGTGCGTTCTAACGACAAAAGAAGAACCAATATGTCACAAATTGTACCGCAGGTTTATTTTTAAGTCAATGATTTTATGTTATATTGGATTATATATATAACACGGAAGAGAGGTGTTTGTGATATATGTCACAGGATATTACACTGCCTTGGGAGCAGGAGGTCGCAGGTTCGAAACCTGCCGCCCCGACCAGTAAAATCAAGGGTTTTCGGTTTCGGCCGGAAGCCCTTCTTTGCTTTTGGGTGCATTGTGGGTGTATCAGATGCATGTGATCTGCAACCATTAACCTGAAATCATAGTCAAATGGTTGGTATCTGGATTGCCTTATTTTTGTCACAATTATCTGAATGGCTTAACCGCTTTTTCTGTATGATCAGCAATCTGTCCACAATAACGATCCCTTATTTTTCTGGCTCAAAACCAGGTTCTCTGACCTATATCTAATCTCTCGGCGGGGGCGAGGCTTTCACTGAAATATGGGGCGTCCGTGGTGAGGGCTCTGTATCAGTCATTCCCGTAGTATTTTTGTTTGAGTGATGAGTCTACGGATAATTTGGTTTCGGTAGGCAAATTTAGGTGGGGTGAGAAGGTCGAACCTGAAGTTGCCTAATGCAGCAATATGTAAATCGTCGATTTTGAATGTAAAAAGCCATCACCTTCGGCTACCTTGAAGACAATTATCTTCGTCATGGCAATGTTACGTTCAATGCTCAGTCGCAGGAAATAACCTAACAGGAAGAACCTGAAATCAGCTAAAGCCTCGTGAGAGACAAGGATTTATTATCGAATTGTAAAGATTAGGAAAAATACTAAGCGCAGGTTTGATTTGGCAATCTTTCATCGAGTCTTTACAGTCAATTTTAGCAACCGTTGGGTATTTATTAAGTTACTACCGAACCTAACTAAGAAGTTTGATTCAGCAGGTCAACCGCCAGTTTATAAGCCACACCTACGGCCGGGAAACAGACTGTCTGAGGAATGTCAGAATTCATAAACTGAGCAACTCCCTCCTCCGAACTTAAATCTGCCCCTGTCAATTCACGACAGGAGATAGATCCCATCTCGTTCTCGAAGCGACGGCGAAACTCTTTCACTACTTCTAAAGTTCGCATTGCCTCTTCCATTGTCTCGCCTCTCTCAGTTAAGAGACTGATAGCCATAACTGCACCAGCAACTGACCCGCAAACAGCACCCGTGTTGCCGATGCCACCAGCAAAACCGAAAGCTATCCTGGGAATAATTCTTTTATCTACCTCGAAATCAAATTCCTGGCACACGGCCAGCAGGACAGCCTCCGCTCAAACGCAACCTTCCATTAATATTTCTGTGGCCCTGTTTGTCTCCATATTCACGAACCTCGTTCTTTTTCAAATTAACCCATAGCAGATTTAAACTAGGTAACTAGACAGGGAATATGCATTTATTTGATGAACAGTAAGAAGCCAGCCAGCCATGTTAATAACCCGGCAATCACCAAACTGGGTGGCGAAATAAATGATGTTTTTTCATCTTTAATTGAGGTCTTATTATCTTTGCTCTCTAAAGTATCGACTTTTCTAAATATTACCTTGGGAGTATGTAAAGCACCACTTGTTGAACTGCCCAAAACACTGGGTAGGAAAATAACTATTGGTATTGCCCCTAAAATAAACAGCGTAATATCTGCTGAGTTGGGATTTTTAATAATGAAATTAGCAATTAATAATCCGATAATGATAAGAACAATGGATATAAGTATTCCTTTAGTTGCATACCCAAATAATTTCTGGACCATGTTTCACCAATGTAATATTTTCAGCATATAATATCTGCTAATGTCGCATTTACCTTAGCATGGCCTGCTGCCTAATGACTAGTCAGTATTTCCATTGGTAATTTCAGGCTAACAAAACTTGTCGATGAAGTTACTTATAGAATAGGATTATCAATAATTGCAATAGATTCTGATGGAGATGGAAGTACCGCTGGAGTGCAACTATTGATAACCCTATTCTATTAATCTTCAACAAGCCTCTCCTGATATGGTGGAGATGCTCTAGAAATACCTAACAATCTATTTTGTCGATGCTTCAGTAGTGCTCCTACACCCCCTTTAGTACCATCACCACACACCGTGGCAGTCATAATGGTGACAGAGCTCTCTTTTCTAGCTTGGTGTGAGTTCGTATTCCTACGATAAAGGTGCTCGGGTCTGTATTTTTTAGACAAGCCTTAAGGAGGTATTTCCTACCACCTCCATCACCAACAACATATTATGCGTATGCGATATGCATGAAATGTTGATGCGCTAATTCCTTCCCCTCACTGAGTTTTTTTTCTGTTTTAATTCCAGCATCTTATCAAAATAAACAATCTGGCATGCTCTTTGCCAATATGAAGTCAAAGTGAAGCTAAAATAAGCATCAGCTCCCGTTCGCGCCCGGCGGTACCCAGCTGAGTGTCACCCGACGGATGGGTCGGGTGGCCGCTCGTAAGAGTGAGGTGGCCGGAATAATCCGGTAAGCCCTGTATCAAGTTGATTGTACACAAGATCCCACGAGGTGGTCACTATGAATGGAATATATAATGACCAGAATATGGAGCAGAGGTCATTGCCGGTGCTGGTGTTCGTTCTGGCCCTCTTCCTGGCAACTGGGTTTGTCATTAAAGAGATTTACCTCGAGTATTTCAATTTAGAGCAGATCTGGTCTGATTGCTGCGCGTGGCTGCACTGGAGGATCATACCGGGATGGCCACCCCACTGAAAGGTGCCGGGTTGTTGAGCACAGCAGCATCTGCACCATGGAATCCGAGGAAACCACCGGCAGCGCCTGACGCTGCAGAGGAGCAGGAGATATGATTACCTCAACCCCAACTTTATCCGTGATCATGTTCCTGAGTGCCGCAGTCCTGGGCGCCCTGGGATCATACCTCTACAAGTCCGGGGCAGACAGTGCGTCAGGCACCCTGGCCGGCTACCTGTTAAATCCCCGGCTTCTGGCTGGAGTCTGCTGCTATATCGCGGTCATGATCCTTTTCGTGGCCGCTTACCGCAGGGGGGGCTCCCTGACGGTGCTCTACCCGACGTACGCCTCGACCTTCATCTTTGCGGCTTTCATCGGCAAGTGGGCGTACGGTACACCAATTACGGCTGTTAACGCGTTCGGCATGGTTCTGTTGACCGCCGGAATGTACCTGATGGGGAGGTGATTGGAGTGATTACAGAAACTGAAGCCAGTCCAACCGATCGGAGACCGCTTCGGGCCCGTGATGCAGGATTCTGGATACCGACCGCGCACTTTCTGGTTCGGCGCGGCTTAACACCAAATGCAGTTTCGATTATCGGTCTTGGCGCCGGTATTATCGCAGGCCTGCTGTTTGCCTCCACCAGCTTCTTTGAACCCGGCATCTACCAGCGAATCATCTGGCTGCTGGCTGTCGCTGCATTGCTCTTTCGCGGGGCCTGCAACATCCTGGACGGGGTTATGGCAGTGGAAACTGGGATGAGCACCCCAGCCGGCATACTGTGGAACGAGGTACCGGACCGGATCTCCGATGGAGCCGCTCTGATAGGTGCGGGGTACGCGTTTGGAGGTGTCCCGGTTCTCGGATGGGGTGCCGCGCTTGTTGCTGTCCTGGTTTCGTATATCCGGGTTCAGTGCCGTGTGGCGGGGCTTGCCATGGATTTTTCCGGACCCATGGCAAAGCCGATGCGCATGCTCGTGCTATGCGGGGCCGCTGTCTGGATGGTAGTTGTGCCGCACTCCTGGTATCCCAGATGGGGGCCGGTTGGTGAATGGGGCGTGATGGTGCCGGCCCTGATGCTGATTATTGCCGGGGGAGTGATCACCGCTATCCGTCGCACCCATCGAGCAGTCACTATCCTGCAGGAGGGTGAGTCATGAACATAGATGAACGATTTCTTGATCCGGCACATGCCTTTGATCACCCCATGACGGTGGCCATTACAACAGGTATTCTGGCGCTGCTGCTCATAGCCCCCATCGTGATCGTCATTTTGAACCGCGCCGGCCGACTGTCACCAACGGTGTACGACGAACTGCGCCGGCGCTGTATCACCTGGGTCGTGATCGTTTTTCTGATGTTGACCCCGATCCTGATCGGCAAACTGACCGTGGTCCTACTCAGTCTTGCACTGTGCCTGTTGTGTTACTGCGAATATGCGCGCGCCACCGGCCTTTTCAGGGAGCGGATCATAAACAATGTGGTGATTATCGGTATTATCCTCATCCACTTTGCGGCCCTTGATAACCACTATCGCCTGTTTGTGGCGGTGTGGCCGGTCACTGCTGCCTTCATCGTCGCCTCGGCCCTGTTACCCGATCGGCCGGATGGGTACATCCAGCGCGTCGCCCTGGCCGTTTTCGGTTTTTTGATGTTTGGTATCTGGCTGGGCCATTTTGCCTATTTCGCTAACGAGCCGGACTTCAGGCCCATACTGCTCTGGCTGCTCGTCGGGGTCGAATTGAACGATGTATTCGCCTATCTTGCCGGCCGTTTGTTTGGCCGCCGGAAATTCTGCCCGAATACCAGCCCGAACAAGACCACGAGTGGTGCAGTTGGCGCCATGATAATTACGACGCTGCTGGTAGCCGTTCTCGGGCATTTCATATTCCTGGCCCAGCCGATTGACACCGTCGCGCACCTCGTCTCACTCGGACTCATTATCAGCATCGCCGGTCAGTTCGGCGACCTTATGATGTCATCCATCAAGCGTGATCTGGGAATCAAGGATATGGGCCGGACGCTGCCGGGGCATGGTGGTCTTCTGGACCGGTTCGACAGCCTTCTGCTGGCAGCCCCGGCGGTTTTCTACTTTATCAACCATGTGCAAGGGGTGGCCCTGAATGTGCCGGCTCACATCATTACCGGGTCATTGGGGATGCCATGAAAAACTGGGAATACAGACCGGCAAGGGACCTGGAGATGCCACTTCGGGAGCGAATTTTAAGCATGAAGCGGGAAAGCGGCCTGGTAGAGCTTCTGATATCTCAGTTTGCCTGGCGGCTGCTTCGCTGTTACCTACTTCTCTTTCAAAATCTGCAAGTAAAAGGTAAAGACCTTCTGCCGGTCAAAGGGCCGTTCATCCTGATAGCCAATCACTCTTCCCATTTGGATGCCCTGGCGCTCTGTGCCATACTTCCGGAAGACACACGGGCCCAGGCCCGGCCTCTGGCAGCCGCTGATACATTCTTCACCAATCCGATAATTTCAACCTTCTCGGCTCTTATCATAAATGCACTACCGATGCACCGCGGCCGCGTTGGTTCTCACGCCCTGGCATCTATCCGTGAGTCGATGGTCAACTATGATCTCTGCCCGATCATGTTCCCTGAAGGTACTCGCAGCCGTACCGGGGAAATAGTTTCGTTCAGACACGGAATCGGCGTGCTGGTCGCCGGCACCAAGGTCCCGGTTGTGCCATGTAGGATCCAGGGGGCCTACGAGGCATGGCCGCCTCAGAGTGATCGACCCAGGAACGGCAACATCGAGATCATCATCGGGCAGCCGATGTGCTTTGAGCATATCCCCAGTAATCGCCGGGGCTGGTCGCAGATCGCTTCCCAACTTGAAGAAAAGGTTCGCGGACTCTCGTCCGTTTCTGCGCCGATATGACATGGTCAATATTTCCGTATGATGGAACATCTTGGCAGGCTACCTTTAAATGACCGTGGTCAGGCTTGCACTATTGCACTAATGTTAAAGAGCGGGATGAAATCGCATTTCGCTGCAAGCTGAAAGGCTCGGGGAGCAGGAGTTGAGAGCCTGGCTGAGATCAGGGGTCTCCGACTACCGCTCGAAATGATCTGCCTCACATAGCAGGTCCACATCTATTTTAGTATATTAGGCTCTATTAGGTATAAGAGCGGGTTGGGAC
>JARFQM010000034.1 GCA_029287755.1 Desulfofustis sp.
AATTCACCCCATCCTGAATGATAAAATGGTATGGAGGCATTTAACTGAAAACCAATGACTTATCGGAAATATATTAATTTTCATGCCTGAATATAGTTATACACTGGCAAAAGTTCAATATATAAATAAGTTCAAAATAAAAAAGGGGTTATAATGGTTGATAACCCCTTTTGTTTGCTGGCGCGCCCGGCACGATTCGAACGTGCGACCTACGGATTAGAAGTCCGTTGCTCTATCCAGCTGAGCTACGGGCGCGTGATAGGGTACTCTATTTTTATGAAGCGCAGTATAATAATAGAACACGGCTAAAAATCAAGCCCTCTTAATCAGTCCTCCTCGGTTTCCACTACCCGTTTCCAGATCGGTCCGTTGGCCGTGTCGATGACGGCGATACCACGCTCAGCCAGCTCATTGCGGGCTGAATCGGCCGTCTGCCAGTCTTTTTCGACCCGGGCCTTTTCGCGCAGCTGAATCAGCGCGTCTATCTCCGGTTCAAGCGGGCAGCCCTGCAGTTTGAAGATCTTCAGCACCTGGTTGAGCAGGTTGAGTTTCTCCAGGATATAATCTTTCTGATCCCTGTCGAGATGGTTGACCTGCAGGATCGGGTTGGTCTTCTTGATGAAGTTGTAGATCGCCGCCATGGCCTGCGACACGTTCAGATCGTCGTCCATGGCCGTAAAAAACTGCTCTTCCATGGCCGACACATAGGCGGTGACTTCAGGGTGCGGCCGGCCCGGCGGCAGGCAGAGCAGCTTGGAGGTGAACTCATCGAGCCGCCGCAGGGCGGTGCGCACGTTCTCAAGCCGCTTGATGGAGAAGTTGATCGGCTTGCGGTACTGTACCGAGAGCAGCAGGAACCGCACTTCCCGGCCGGTAAATCCCTTGGCCAGCAGGTCCTTCAAGGTAACCACGTTATTGTTGTCGCTGGACATCTTCTTGCCGTCCACCAGCAGCATTTCCGAGTGCATCCAATACCTGGCCAGCTGCTTGCCGGTCAGCGCCTCGGCAATGGCGATCTCGTTTTCGTGGTGCGGAAACATCAGGTCACGGCTGGAGGTGTGAATATCAAGGGTTTCCCCAAGGTAGCCGGTGGACATCGACGAACACTCGATGTGCCAGCTCGGCCGGACATTGCCCCATTCGGTTTCGAAGAAAATCCCCTTTTTCAGCTCCGCCAGGGTGGAGCGTTTCAACAAGGTAAAATCCCGGGGGTTGTCCTTTTCGTAATTGTCCAGGTCGACGGTTTTGCCGAGCTGGATCTTGGAGAGATCGATGCCGGAGAGTTTTCCGTAATTGGAGAATTTGGAAATGTCAAAATAGATCGACCCGTGCTTTTCGTAGGCAAAGCCTTTGCGGAGCAGCTCCTTGCTGATGTCGATCATGTCGTGCACATGCTCGGATGCTTTTGGGTAACCGGTGGCCCTCTTGACGCCGAGCGTGTCGATATCAGAGAGAAAGGAATTGATGTATTTTTCGGTAAACGGCTTGAGGTCCATACCCGCTTTTTCAGCTCCGGCTATGGTATTGTCGTCCAGGTCGGTAAAGTTCATATAGGACGCTACCTTAAAGCCCCTGATCTCGAGATAGCGGAGTATCAGGTCGGCCACCACGAAACGCCGGCACATGGACAGGTTGGCAGGTTCGTAGGCGGTGGGGCCGCAGGAGTAGAAGGTGACTTCCCCTTCTTTACGGGGCTTGAAGACCTCCTTTTTCTTGGTCATGGTGTTGAAAAAGCGCAGTTTGCGTTTCTTGCCCTCGGCCGGCGCCTCCTCAGGTGTAAACAGGGGGGTGCTCAGATAACGCTCACCGCCGTCCGGCAGGATGGCCACCACCATCCCCTCATCCAGATCTTTGGCAATCTCCAGGGCTGCATACATGGCGGCGCCGCTGCTCATGCCAACCAGCATGCCCTCGTGCCGGGCAAGCTTTCTGGCGGTATCGAAGGCTTGGTCGTCGTCGATGTTGACAATTATGTCCGGTGCCTTCTTATCGAAGATCCCCGGCTTATAGGACTCCTTCATATTCTTGAGTCCCTGCAGCCTGTGCCCCAGATGGGGTTCCACCGCAACGATTTGAACATGCGGCTGCCGCTCCTTGAACCAGGCGCACAGCCCCATCACCGTGCCAGACGTTCCCAGGGTGGCGACCAGGTGGGTAATCCGGCCATCGGTCTGCTGCCAGATTTCGGGTCCGGTCCGGTCGTAGTGGGCCTGCCAGTTGGCCTCGTTGTTGAACTGGTCGGTCAGAAAGTAGCGCTCAGGGAACTCCCGGGCCATGGAGTAGGCCTTTTCGATTGCCCCGTCGGTGGCCCGGGCCGCAGGGGTCAGGAGAATCTCGGCTCCATAGGCCTGCATGATCTTGCGGCGCTCGATGGAGGCCGACTCGGGCATCACCAGCATACAGCGGTACCCCTTGGCCGCACAGACCATGGCCAGGCCGATACCGGTATTGCCGCTGGTGGCCTCGAGAACAATGCTGTCTTTTCTCAGCTCACCTGATTTTTCAGCAGCTTCGATCATCGACAGGGCAATACGCTCTTTTACCGATCCCCCGGGATTTCGCGATTCGAGCTTGCCGACCACCGTCACCTTTTTGTTCGGGTTGAGCCGGTTAACGGTTACCAGCGGTGTATTGCCGATAGAATCGAGTATGTTGTGATGTATCATCGCTGCACCGGATCTGAGGTTTTACGCATGTTCGGCCGCCCCACTCGGCTCTGGCCAGACATTACCTCTTTTATTTCTATGGTCAAGCCGCTTTTCAGGGTGGGGGTGCGAACCACTGGTTCAGTCGCGCCGGACTGCCTGTGAGACATACCAGAGACGGGTCATGGCCTTTCTTATCTCTTCGTCCTCGATAAACTCTATCTGCTTTTCGAACTTGGCGATCTCCTCGCCGCTGGGCGGCTTCATCCGGGGGCCCGTGTTCTCCTCCGGCTTGTCGATCCGGGTCGTTTCCCCGACGGTGAATTTTATATCGGTGAAATATGAAACCCGGAGGTGATCATTGAGCACATCCAGTAGTTCGAGCTTCTGGAACTGCAGCTGTTGAACCCAGGCTGAGTTGTCGACTTCGACCCAGAGCACGTCGTTGACTATCTTAAGAGGCCTCGAACACTTCGCCGTCTGCTGGTCGACCAACTCAGTCCATTTCAGAAAGACCCGGTGCTGATCGAACTTCTTTTCCCAATCCTTGTCCCGGATAATCCCGGCAAAGGTCGCCTGGAGGGACTGATCGCCGTACTGGTAGGTGCGCTTTCTCATGGTGCAGCCGCCGGCCAAGTTAGTAGATCTGTGCACTGCCTGTGCACGCCTCACTGCATATCGAAACAAGTCCAATACATCACCGCAGAAAGCGTTTCTCGCTGCGGACCCTTGAACTCATGCCGCTCTGTATACCATTCGTTTTAATGGTTCGGAAGGAGATTGGCAAGCCCCGCCAGAGACAAAAGAGGCCCGCATGTCACGCAGACATGCGGGCCTCACTGCCGGGAGAACTGCTGGCAGGTGCTTAGTATATGCTCAGATAATTATCGAGTTCCCATCCGGTGACTGAACAGCGATAGTCATCCCATTCCTTCTCTTTACCCTCGATGTACTTGGTGAAAATATGCTCGCCGAGGGTTTCTTTGGACAGCGGATTGGCCTTGAATTCTTCAAGAGCTTCCATGAGGCTGCCGGGTAATACGGTGATTCCCTTCTCATCCATCTGGGCAGCGGTCATCTCGAAGATATCCTCATCTACGGAGAACGGCGCCTTGAGCTTGTTCTTCACGCCGTCCAGACCGGCATTGAGCATCATTGCAAAGGCCAGGTAAGGATTGGTGCTCGGATCGGGGCAGCGA
>JARFQM010000083.1 GCA_029287755.1 Desulfofustis sp.
CAGAACACCTGCGTTCAACGGCAGTTCTGAACAGGAAAACTTTCTGCTTCCGACCTTTTTTGTGGTCTCGCCCGACTACAATAGTTTTCGTTTCGGTCTGTCATTCACCGCACCATACGGGCTGGCCAAACAATGGAAGGATCCGTATCCGGCCCTGTTCGCCAGGAAGTTTGAATTACAGGTCTTTGATCTGAACCCCTCGGTGGCCTACAAGGTCAACGATTATTTCTCAATTGCCGGCGGCGTCAGGATGATCGTCTCGACGGCCCAGGCGGAATTTGGCGGCACCAGACCGGATAATGGTGTGACCTATGACGTGAATCTGGACGGAGACTACGGCGTGGACTGGGGCTGGAACCTGGCCCTGGCCCTAAAACCGAATGAAAACTCCAACATATCGGCCACCTATCGGTCAAACGTCACCCTGAACCTCTCGGGCGATGTCGCTGCCAGCACAAATGCGATGGGCCCCATGAGCTTTGTCACCGGCGGCGACGCGGAGCTCCCGGCCCCGGCGGTATTCACCCTGGCAGGCGCCTATACCTGGAATGACCTGACCATTGAACTGGTATGGGATCGCACCTTCTGGTCCGAGTATGAGGAGTTGGATCTAAATTATGATGACCCCACCCTGGAGGCGATTTTGGGTCCGGCCCAACCGCGGGACTGGGATGACACCGACGCCTTCCGGATCAGCGCCGCTTACGATTTCAATGACGCGTTTACCGGCATGCTCGGTTTTGCGATCGACTCAAACCCGGTGCCCGACGAAACCGTAGGGTTCCAGCTGCCCGATTCCGACGTCATGCTCTTCTCGATAGGCGGTCGCTATAACATCAATGAGCGGTCTTCGTTCGGGCTGGGCGTGCTCTACGATTACAAAGACTCGAGAACGGTTACCAACCGGGAGGCTGTGGGCGAATTCGAGAATGCCGCCGCACTTCTGATCTCAGCTGGATTCAGCTACAAGTTCTAAATTTTTCTGCGCTGCAGAAAAAACCCCGAACCGCGTGCGGTTCGGGGTTTTTTTTTGCAGGAAAGAAGGAGCGGTATCCCAGCCCCTGAACCTGGGTCTGGAGGTTCAGGCCAGCAGCAGGTTGTTGGCAAATCTGATCACCGGAAAGATCACCGTACCAAGCACCCCGCTGAAGGCCAGCAGCAGGATAACGATGAAGCCGTAGCGCTCGAACGAGGCGTAGGTCCTGGCCAAATCCTCGGGCAGCAGACCGGTGAGAATCCGGCCGCCGTCCAGCGGCGGAATCGGCAGAAAATTGAAGATGCAGAGCACCAGGTTGATCCACACCGAGGCGACCAGCATGTTGTAGAGCGGCACCAGGATCGCTTCAAGCATTGGCGTGTAAGGAAGCACCGAAGCCGTGCCGAGCATCGCCTTGAGCAGCAGCGCACTGGCCACGGCCAGCAGCAGGTTGGTAACCGGACCGGCGAGGGCCACCCAGAGCATGTCTTGTCTTGGGTTCTTGAAATAATAGGGATTTACCGGCACCGGCTTGGCCCAGCCGAACTTGATGAAGAAAAAAGCGATGGTGCCGATGGGATCGAGATGACTCAACGGGTTGAGCGTCAGCCTGCCCGCATCGCGGGCAGTCGGATCACCGAGCCGGTAAGCCACATAGCCGTGGGCGTATTCATGCAGGGTCAGGGCCAGCAGCAGGGGCGGCGCCATTATTATCAATTGACTTACAGTATTCATTAAGCGTTTATTTCAGTTTTCAATTTTCAGGTGCGCTGATTCCAGCCTTTCTCCCTCTATGTGTAATCATCCGGGCCGGTAAGTAAATGAATTTCAATTATACCTGTAGGCGTGGGGGAAGGCTCAGGGAGAGAAATCAATTTTTGCGGTAGGGCGCGAACTCGCGGTTGACCAGTTCTATTTCTTCCTGTCTGGAGTCGACCTCCTCGTCCAGGCGGGCCAGCAGGAGGGTTTCCAGAATTGTCTTGAACACTGGTCCCGGCCGGTAACCGAGTGCTTTCAAATCGTCGCCGTTGAGCAGCGGCTGCTGGGTGCGCATGGTGGTGACATAGAGCGACACGCATTTTTCCACCTCCTCTTTTCTGGCCATCGCCATCAGAAAAAGCAGTGCTTCGATGCTCAGGTCCTTGAGCGCCATGTAGACCTCGCTTGCTTTCAGCTCGGTCCTGCGGTTCAGGAAGCGGGAGGTCTTGTCGGCCAGGGTCTTTTCATTGATAATGAAATTCTTTGTCCGCGGTGCGAGCTGAAACCTGTTGCAGAAATTGTTCATCACGGTCACCGGCGAGCGGCCCATAATGGTGAGCAGATAAACGATCCAGGTCTCGAACTCGTCTTCGAGATAGAGCAGTTTGAACCAGGTGATCGCCTTCTGGGCCTGAATCAGGCACTGGTTGAAACGCTTGTCGATATTGAGGTGCGGTTTGAGATCGGGCCACAGGTAGGGAAACAGGCCGAACTCCGAGAGCCGGTTGAGTGCCGGGATGGCATTTTCTTCACCCAGCAGGATTTTCAGCTCGGTAAAGAAGCGGGGATCGTCGGCTTTGCCGAACAAATTCATCTTTACCGCGTTTCTGATCAGCCGATCGGTGTGCTTGACGATGTTGAAGTCCATCCTGGTCTCGAAGCGGACGGCCCTGAAGATACGGGTCGGGTCGTCCACGAAGCTCAAATTGTGCAGCACCTTGATGGCCCTTTGCTTCAGATCGTTCTGGCTGTTGAAGAAATCGATGAGCTTGCCGAACTGGCTGGGGTTGAGCTGGATAGCCATGGCGTTGATGGTGAAATCGCGTCTATAGAGATCGAGCTTGATCGACGACAGCTCCACCGTGGGCAGAGCCGCCGGGTATTCGTAATACTCCAGACGGGCGGTGGCAACATCGAGCTTGAGTCCGCTTTCCAGGACCAGCGTGGCGGTGCCGAAACGTTCATGGACCCTGACCCGGCCGCGCAGCTCCGTGGCCAGATCGCGGGCAAAAGTAATGCCGTTGCCCTCGACCACGATGTCGAGGTCCATATTAGTTTTCTTGAGCAGCAGATCCCTGACAAAACCGCCCACCACGAATGCGTTGTAGCCCAGGTGATCGGCCACCTCACCGACTTTCTGGAGCAGCACGATGATCTCCCTGGAGAGAGTGCTGGTCAGCAGGTGGGTGAGGTTGCGGCTGCGTTCCAGGGACGGGTACTCGGCTTCGTGCAGCAGATTTTTCGGCAGGTTGGCCGGGTCGTTTACCAGTCGGTTAAGAAGATCGGTTCGGGTGATAATGCCTTTGAGCTCCCGCTCGTGGACGATGGGGATCAGCCGCTGCCGGTGCTCGATGATGATCTCCTGAATGTCGGCCAGGGTGGCATTGAGGGACAGCACTTCCACGTCGGTGGCCATGTAGTCCTGCACCGGCTGGTCGCCGAGATCGTGGCTGATGGCCCGTTCGACCATCTGCCTGGAGATGATGCCGAGGATGAAAGGGTCGCTGCTGCCGGACTTCGGCTCAACCCGGGGAACCACCACCATGGCGTTGATATTGTAGCGGCTCATCAGGGACTTGGCATGATGCAGGGTGGCGTTTTCCGGGGCTGTAATGGCCGGCGAGGTCATCATTTCCCGGGCAATCGCCTGGGGCCTGATGTGGCGGTGCAGGCTTCTGATCAGCTGCTCATGCGCCTCGATGGTGCTCATTTCCGTCATCGTTGCCGAGGCCGCTGTCGAGTGCCCGCCGCCGCCGAAGTCCCGGGCGATGGCACCAACGTTGACATCGGGGATCCTGCTTCTGGCAATCAGATAAGTCCGTCCCCCCATGGTTGCAATGGTGAACAGAACATCCAGGTTTTCCATGGTCAAAAAACGTTTGACGATCAACGAAAAATCGTCGACGTAATAGGGCAGCGACAGGGTGGCGATGACCACCGGGATGTCCTGGATGGTGATGCGGCTGGCGTTTTTGACCAGGTCGTTTAAGTGGCCGACCTGCTGGGAGGTGAGGTCATGGCTGATGAATTGCGAGATAACGTCGAGTTTGGCCCCTTTTTCCAGCAGCCAGGCGGCGGCCCGCATATCGTCAGGGGTGGTGGTCATGTGGGTGAGTGAGCCGGTATCCTCATAGATGCCGAGACTGAAAATGGTGGCTTCCTCTTCGCTAATATCTATCTCTTGTTCTTGCAGAATCTCGGCAAAGAGGGTCATGGTCGAGCCGACGTCGCGGACCACCTCGAGATCACCCACCAGGTCAGCACCGCTTTTCGGGTGATGATCGTAGAGGTGGATTGACAGGCCGGGATTGTTCAGGCATTCGGCCAGCGGCCCAAGTCTGGATGAGGATCTGGTGTCGACCACGACCATCGAGGTCACGTTGGCCAGCACGACCTGCTTGGCTTTGATGAAATCATACTGGTAGAGCAGGGTGTGGGAAATGAATTCTCTCAGGGTTTTTTCCTGGGAACCGGGAAAGACCAGCAGGCCGTCGGGATAGAGCTTCTGGGCGGCGATCATGGAGGCCATGCCGTCGAAATCGGCATTGATGTGGGTGGTTATGATGCGCATTCGACCACTCTTTTATGAGAACGCCCTGCTCTGCCACCCGGTGCGGAAAAGCCGGGTTCGGTCTGCTCTTCTGATCCCCCTTGAGGCCTGAAAAGCGTATAATTTTGTTGTAATTATAGATAACTATAGCGGCTGCACCACTATATTGCAATGGCTCTCAGCCGCGCGGGTGAAAAGAGCGGTGGATCGATTTGAGGCGCTCCTGGTCGATGTGGGTATAGATCTGGGTGGTCGATATGTCGGCGTGTCCGAGCATCATCTGCACCGCTCGCAGGTCGGCGCCGTTGGCCAGCAGGTGGGTGGCAAAACTGTGGCGCAGCATGTGGGGGGAGATGGGCTTGTTGATTCCCGCCGCCCCGGCATTTTCTCTTACTATCTGCCAGAAGCGGGCTCTGGTCATCGGTTTTGCTCGATTGGTGATAAAGAGGTAGGAGGATTTCCTGCCTTTAAGCAACTGCGGGCGGCTGCTCTCCAGGTAACCGGCAACCGCTTCCGCGGCGGCCCTGCCGAACGGTATCAGCCGTTCCTTGTTGCCCTTGCCGAGCACCTTGAGAAAGCCGCCGTCCATATTGCATCCGGCCAGCGGCAGGCTGACAAGTTCGCTGACCCGAAGGCCGGTGGAATAGAGCAGCACAAGCATGGTACGGTTTCGCACCAGCAGTGGCGTCGGAACCGCAGGCTGCTCCAGCAGCCTGGTTACTTCTTCGCTGCTCAGTGCTTTGGGCAGGAGACGGCCACTCTTCGGCAGGTCGACCATGGCGAACGGATTGCGGTCGATATGGTCTTGCCGGTTCAGAAAAGAAAAAAAGGCGTTCAGCGCCGAAACCCTGCGGGCATTGGAGCGGTGGGAAATGGACTTGGACCTGCAGACGATCAAAAATCCGTGAATGGTCTCCAGGTCGATGGCCGATAAATCGGTGAGCTTCTGGTCTGCAACAAACTGCAGAAAAAAGCGGATATCACTCTCGTAGGCGGCCGCGGTATTGTCTGCTAATCTTCGTTCGGAAAGCAGGTGGATGAGGAAGAGTTCCAGCAGGGCGCTGAACTGTTCGGGTATAGTGGAGGGCTTTATTGGTCTGGCAGGTGTAAGAGGTTGGTATCCTGCCTGCGGGCGATACAGACAGGATCAAGGTCTCAAAACGGATCAGGCAGATCTTCTCATGCGGTTGAACTTTCTGAGCTTCCGCCGCGCTTCAGCCTGCTTGCGGCGTTTTTTGACGCTGGGCTTTTCGTAGTATTCACGACGCTTAAGCTCTCTTTTGATCCCGTCAATCTGAAGCTTTTTCTTCAACTGCCTGATGGCAAACTCGAGGTCGCCTCGAACTTCAACTTCTATCATGTGAGTCTCCGTTTTAATGTTTCAACGATATGAGATCGGCCAAGCCGGTTTTTCTAAAGACAAACTCTCTATATAAAACGATAGAGTTTTGTTGTCAAATCATTTTTGATCCGGGCAGGGCAGGAAGGGGGCTCAGGTGGGGAAGATTTTCCCGGGGTTGAGGATATTGTTCGGGTCGAACAGGGTTTTAATCCGCTTCATCAACTCAAGGGTCGCTTCATTCAATTCATAGCGCATGAAGGCCTTTTTGCTCAGACCGATGCCGTGCTCCCCGGAAAGGGTGCCGCCCAGGGCAATGGTCTGGCTGAACAGCTGCTCCTTGGCCTGTTCGGCCCGCGCCGCCTCTTCTGGTATGGAGCGGTCGAGCATGATATTTACATGGATGTTGCCGTCCCCGGCGTGACCGAAGGTGAGTATGATGAGGCCCAGTTCCCTTGATAGATGCTCGATGAATTCAACCAGTTCCGGGATGCGCGAGCGCGGCACTGCCACGTCCTCTCCTATTTTGTTGGGACGCAGTTTGTGCACCGATGGGGAAATGGCCCGGCGAGCCTGCCAGATCTGCTCCACTTCCTCCTCGTTGGTCGCCTGCCTCAGGCTAAACTCGGCCCGCTCGCCGATCAGCGAGCTGAATAGCGCCGCCTGCTCCGCGACCGCGCTTTTTTCTCCGTCGATTTCAACGATCAGCAGCGCCTGAGTGCTGTCCGGCGGCGGATTGTCAAGAAAGGTGCTGACCGCGCCGATCGCGGTTTTATCCATGTATTCGAGCGTGCACGGCTTTATGTTGTTGTTGAGTATTTCCGACACCATTTCGGTGGTGCGCCGCAGTGAGGTAGAGGTGAGCAGAAAGGTCTCTTTATAGGGAGGTATGGGCAGCAGACGAACGATCAGCTTGGTGATAATGCCCAGTGTCCCCTCCGAGCCGACGAACAGGCGGGTGAGATCGTAGCCGGTGACGCTTTTTTCGGTGCGTGCGCCGGTGGTGATGATGTCGCCGTTGGCCAGCACCACTTCCAGGCCCATGATGTAGTCCTTGGTAACCCCGTATTTCACCGCCGAAGGACCGCCGGCGCACTCGGCCGCGTTGCCGCCGATGGAGCAATACTTCAAACTGGCCGGATCGACCGGATAAAATAATCCCTTCTTTCTTACGGCATTTTGGAATTCCGCGGTAATAACACCCGGTTCGACAATACCAACCTGGTTGTCCGTGTCGATTTCAACGATCGCATCCAGTTTGGTCATGGGCATGACGATGCCCCCCGCCACCGGGACGATGCCGCCGGTCATTCCTGTTCCCGCACCTCTGGGTACCACCGGAACACGATGGGTGGAGGCCAGCTTCATGATCTCGCTTATCTGCCCGGCGGTGCGGGGGAAGACAACCAGGTCGGGAAGGTGCGGCCGGGCCGTGCCGTCGTAGCTGTAGCAGTGCAGGTCTTCGACTCTCCGGGTGAGGTTGTCGGGGCCTACGATTTCGCTAATTCCGGTAATAAGGCGAGAAGATATTGCAGTCATCTTTTTTTCGATTTAGGGTGAGTCAGAGTCACGATTCATTCAACCTCAGGACCATACCCGAGAACCATTCGGGTCGCCAGAGGAAAGGCTGAAGGCCACGGTAATCATCCTCAAATCTCTTGAAAAGGTGCTCCCATGACAAGCGACAAGAAAATGCGCATAGCCCTGCTGGCCGGCGGCAAATCCGGGGAGCGGGAGGTGTCCCTGAGCGGCGCGGCGGTTTTTGAGCAGGCGCTGGATCCTGATAAATTCATCATCAGGCGCTACGACCCGGCCTATGATCTTGCCGATCTGGCCCGGGACAGCAAAGAAATAGACTTCGCCTTCATTCTCCTGCACGGCCTGTTCGGGGAAGACGGGTCGGTTCAGGGGATGCTCGATCTGCTGGATATTCCCTACCAGGGGTCGGGGATCCTGGGCAGCGCCGTGGCCATGGACAAAAACCTGGCCAAAGTGCTCTACCGCATGGAGGGCATCCCGGTGGCCGACTGGCAGGTGGTGACCAGTGCGGACGAGGCCCACTGCGAACAGATGGCCAGAGAGATGGGCCTGCCGCTGGTAATCAAACCGGTCCGCGACGGTTCAAGTCTCGGCCTGACCATTGCCCGCAGTGCCGAAGAGGTCAAGAATGGGGTTGCCCTGGCCCTTGAAAACGACACCCGGGTGATGGTCGAGAAATATATAGAGGGCAGGGAGATCACCGTCTCAGTGCTGGGCAATGAGGATCCGGAAGCGATGCCGGTGATCGAGATAGTGCCTGGAGATGAGTATGAGTTTTTCGACTACAACGCCAAGTATCTGCCGGGCGCTTCAAAAGAAATCTGTCCGGCCGAGATCGATGATGAACTTACCAGGACTGCTCAGCAGTACGGGGTCAAGGCCCATAAAATACTCCAGCTGCACGGCTATTCCCGAAGCGACATGATCATCGATCGGGACAATACCATCTACATACTTGAAACAAATACCATCCCGGGAATGACCCAGACCAGTCTGCTGCCCCAGTCGGCGGCAGCTCACGGCCTTGCCTATCCGCAACTCCTGGAGAGGTTGATCGAGCTGGGAATGGCGGCCAAAGGGAGATAGACGCGGCCTCTGTCAGTCGACCAGGACACGCTCGGGGTGAGTAAACACGTTAAGGCGGTCCTGGCGGCCATAGCCCCCCAGGGTCAGACCGGCGCGGGCGGCAATGGCCACCCCCAGTGAGGACGGGGCGGTTCTGGACAGAACGACGGGGATTCTCATCCGGGCGCATTTGAGCACCATATCCGAAGTCAGGCGCCCGGTGGTGTAGATGGCGCCGCCCGGATCGGCCTTGCCCAGGAGGATAGCGCCCATCACTTTGTCGACGGCGTTGTGTCGACCAACATCTTCATAATAGAGTTTCAGTTCCCCCTCGGACCAGAATCCACAGCCATGCACGCAATGCGTCAGGGGACCAAGCGGAGAGACCTGGTAGACCTGGGTGATGAAGGGTTTGAGTTCCTTAAAAGGAAGTGTGTAGGCCAGCGGTTCGGCAATCACCCCCTCGAGCATCTCCCGGGGAATCTTACCTGTTCCGCCGCAGCCGGAGGTAATGATGACATCCTTGGGCTCGGTGTTATCCACATCGGCGTAGACCGATATTCTTCCCTCGGGACAGACCATAACTTCCTTGACTTCCTCGGGGTGCTCGATGTAGCCCTGACCGAACAGGAAGCCGACGCCGAACTCTTCCAGCCCCATCGGCAATACCATCGAGGCGCCTATTTCCACTTCATTGAGCATGATGGTGTAGGGGGTCTCCTGGGCCACACTTTCCCGCGCGCCGGTCTTTCCTTTTGGGGTGACTATGGTAGTGTTGTAAACGAGGGACGTCGCGTCTGCCATGGTAGTAGATGGGTATGGGGGAACCGCGGATTCACAGGGATGATATCCGCACCATCCCTGATCCGGCGCACGCACAATCTATCAGGTTTAGATATTTCTTCCACTCAATTCTGTCAACCGGACAGAAAGCCGGCAGCCAGGCTGACTTCAGCCTGTCGCGCCGCCGGCGTGGTCGCAGTGGCGACTGAGTTGGACATCAGCTTCGACTATGTCTTCAGGCTGAATGAAGCGGCCGAGATCGCCGAATTCATCCACAAGCGATTTATTGACAACGACAAGAGAAGGCCGGATAAAACGGCCCTGCTGGTCAAC